>JANWXX010000082.1 GCA_025057345.1 Polyangiaceae bacterium
CTTGTCCTTGGGCGAGGCCATCGTAGGATAACAGCCCGACATCACACGGTATTCCTGGGTGGGTGCGTAACTCCTATAATTGTCTAGAGGAGCGTTTGAGTTTCCTGCGGCAAATAGGATGACCGTTCCTTTGCCGCCGCGGCCCTTGGTTTCCGCATAGTCGAAGGCCTCCTGGATCACTGGGGAGAGGGCAGGCACCAGCGCATTCCCATCAAAGTTTGGGTCACCAGTGGAAGGGCCCCAGCTATTGGAGATTACCCAGGCTCTGGCGTCTACCATGGCCACGAAGCCCTTGGCCACATCCTCATCGGTTACGGCAAAACTGATGCCCTGAGTTTCTCCTAGCAAGTGGGGTAGAATCCTGCACCTCGGACATACGCCGGAGCCCCCTAGGCCATTCTCCCCTCGTGCTGCAGCTACCCCGGCGCACGGTGTTCCATGGCCGCCGAAGGTGCCGATCAAGAGTCGTGACTCCCAGTCTTGCGGGAAGTTGAGTGCACCTACCAGATTGTCCTTCAGATCCGGATGGTTGAGATCCACGCCGTCATCGTTGATCGCCACTATTACCTGCGGGTCACCCAGGGTCACATCCCACGCCTCGTCCACACGCCCATCGATCCCCACCGTGGCCCCCTTCTGTCCCGTGTTCTTCAGATGCCACTGATCCGGGAAGTGTGGATCATTGGGGAGGCTACGACGCTCGTAGGTTCGGAGCATATCCAGCTCTGCTTCTACACCTTCCTGCGCCTTCAACTCGTGGACTACTGCCAGTACCTCCCACGGATCCCCTACGGAGCGAAGCACCCTCGACCCTGGGAAGACCGGTATCAGCGGAGAGAGCCCCCGAGCTGCCAGCAATGCCTCGACCTTGGCTCGCGCTGCCTTCTTCTTCCATCGTACATGGATCGCTCCAGTAGCTGCAGCTAACCGCCCACCTCCGTCCTGAAATGTCGGGAGCACCCGGAGTGCCTCGTTCATATGCCTTCGTAGAGACTCCGAGGGAGGGGTCCGAAAACGGATCACCTGAAATCGACCAAATTCCTCCACTGTCGCGGTTCCGGCGAATCCCAGGTCCAGCGATTGCCCTGTAGACTCCACGACCAACGTATCCTTGGACCACACGTACCCGGGTGGAGGTGCAAGTTGCCGGAACCCGTGGGTTGCGAGAGTTGAGCCACCAAACACGCATTCGCACACTCGATCGCAGGGCTTCACTACGTCCGGGTGTCGTAGCCACCCCCCGCAGTTCTTCACCGCTGCGCAATCTTCCTGGGCTACGCAGCATCGGAAATTTTTCGACTGGTCCTTCCAGAGCCCCTGAGGTCCATTGTCTGCAAGCTTGCACCGATCGATGCACTCCTGTGCCTCCAGGGGGAAGGTCTTCGACTGGCTTCCTCCGCAAGCAAGTAGCCTTGTACAGGCCGCTGCGCAGTCCTCTGCGCAGATCTCCGGAAAGTTCGCGGGATCCCCCCGATCTCCGGTGTCGCTACTTTGTCCCGCAGCCCCTGCGTCACCAGAACTTCCGGCGCTCCCTGCGGCTCCTGCCTCGTTCCCCCCAGTTCCTGTTGTTGTGCCTCCCGCTCCTGCCGTTGTGCCTCCCGCTCCTGCGCTGCTCCCCCCCGACCCGCCTAGATCCGTTTCGCTCGCACCCCCTGGTATCAGGAGCTCCCCTCCTGCACAGGCCACGTTCGTCAGTACTAGGATAGCTCCAAGAGCCGCATGTATCTTCTGTGTCGTCACAGGCTAGAGCATACCTGGTCGCGCTTGCCTGTAGCGCTTGTCGACGCAGGCCACGCTCCTGCAGTACTGACTTTCGGAAGCATGCTCCGGTGTATACTGGGCAAGTGATGAGCAGTGACGACGAACTCCTCTCGCTCCTTCAACGCCTGCCAGGGCTGTCGTACTACCAGATCTTGGGCCTGCCTCATCGCTATGCGACTCCGGCGGAGGTCAAGCAGGCATTCCACGGCTTCGCTCTGCTCTACCATCCAGATCTCTTCCTCAATGCTGACGAATTCCTGCAGCTGGCTGCCAAGGAAGTCTTCAAGCGCGCGGTGGAGGGCTACGAGGTGCTACGGGACGCAATGCTCCAACGGCGGTATGTCGAGAATTTCCTGAAACGAGGGAAGCTCCGGCTACCGCCGGAAGAGTTCAGTCGCCGGGCTACGATCGCCGCGGGAGGTCAAGCTCCTTCGATCCCGCCTGCTCCTCCGTCTCCGGCCTCGTTGAAGCCTCGCACGTGGGTCGATGAGATGACGACAGAGGATGGACGAGAGGTAGCAGACCGTATCGAGCGTATGATCCAAGAGGGGCGCTACCAGGCGGCTCTCCAGCAGATGGCCTTGCTCATCCGCATCGAGAATACTCCTCGGGTCCAGGCCAAAGAGGCGTACCTGCGTCGTATGGTGGAGCGAACTCGGCGCTAAGGGCAGGTACGTCACCCGGATGTCACCCGGGCTCGAAGCTTCAGCATGGGCTTCTCGACCAGCAGATGGAGCAAGTAGGCCCCCGACAGAGAGAAGAACCAGAGGAAGAATACCGAGAGCAGCCAGGTCCATCCGGGGGTTGTCTGGAGTGCCAGCGCTGCGGGTACAGCCAGCTTCTCCCCTATCGGAATATGGATCAGGTATATCCCGTAGCTTAGCGTCGAGATCGGACGGAACCACGGCGCCGACAGGGCCCGCTTGAAGCCTCCGTCTCCTGCCAGCAACAATGGCAGCAGCGCTCCGCAAAGCAGCGAGGAGAACGTACCCCAGCAGAGGGATTCGGTGAGTGTGGGCACCCGCGCCAGAACTCTTGGGGGGCTTACACATAGCCATAGCCCTACGAGCCCTACGAGCCCTAGCACGGTCCGTATCCACCTCCGCGCCAGAGCTGCCTCGAAACTTGCTCGGTGTTCTCGCAGCAGGAGTGCAATGGCTACACCCACCACGAGAATGTCAAATCGATCGTGAGTCCGTACGAACAACCGGAGGAAAATACCGTCAGGATCTTTGGGGTTCCAATGAATGAGCCCGTCCAAGATACGTATTCCCCCTCCTATCATCCAGATCCCTAGGAGCACTCCGAGTCGCTTGGGTGTCGATGCCAGGCGCCGCAGAAGCAACAAGATCAGGGGGACAACTAGATAAAAATGCTCTTCTACGCATAGGGACCAGCCCCAAGGCATGATCAATTGTCGATGATGGAACACGATATAGTTTGTCCCATAGATGTACTCCCAGGCGAGGGTGGAACGCTGGACTGGTGTGGTCCAGGGCATCAGCGCCAGCCCTGTCAGCACAAGGTAGTAGGATGGGAAGATCCGGAAGGCCCGCCGCAGATAGAACCGTCCAATACCCCGAGCCGAAGAGAGCGCATCTCCATGAGTCAGCATGGTTCCAATCAGGAAGCCGCTCAGGAGGAAGAAGATATCCATCCCGAACCAGGCTTGTCGCGACAAGTAATAAAGCGGCCGATCCGGCTGATGGAAATGCAGCACCAGCAGGTTGCTCGCATGAAGTTGAAGCACCATCACTACGGCGATAGCCCGTGCTCCGTGAAGCGCCGGGTATCGGTTGTCGAGGAGCTGCATCCGGAAGAACGCTGGGACTGCCACGGGCGCCAAGGTAGTTCCCGCCGCTCCGGAGGGACACGATGAACCTTTACTGCAGAGTCTGCAACCGAATACCCCGCAGGAGACAGCCCCCTGGTCCTGGTACCTCAACCCTTCTTATGACCTCGCAAGGGTAAGTCCTGCACCTATGCCCTGCTCCAGGTGACCCGTGCTCAGTCTTCAGCTCTTCCTCTCGTTCACCGCATCGCTGGTCTGTTCGCTGGCCCTGACGCCTGTGATCCTGCGGATAGCCGATGCGCTCAAGCTCTATGATGTCCCGGATGCGGTAGGAGTGGGGGGCCAGGGGGAGGCCCGGCGGGTTCATACCCGGCCAACCCCACGGTTGGGAGGGGTGGCGATCGTCGGCGGGTTCTTTATGGCGTTGCTCTTCTCGTCGGTGCCTCAGAACCTAGGTGGCGTATACCTGGCGTCGTTGGTCATGTTTCTCACCGGGTTGACGGATGACCTGCGTCCCCTGTCGGCCAAGGTACGCCTCCTGATTCAAGCCGGGACGGCGGCGGTAGCGGTAGCGGTGGCAGGCCTCGGGTTGCCGTCCCTTTCCCTGACGACGCAGGTGAGTCTGGCACTGCCTCCGGTGTTGGGGTGGCTTTTTGGCGTATTTGTGATCGTAGGGTCCATCAACGCGGTGAATATGATCGACGGTCTGGATGGGCTGGCGGGAGGCGTGGTGCTCATTGGGGTACTCTTCCTTAGCTACCTGCACTTCCTCAATACCGGCGACCTACACCTTCTGTTGGTGCTCTCCTTGCCTATCATCGGAGGAATCCTCGGGTTCCTGAAGTACAATACCCATCCAGCCTCGGTGTTCATGGGCGATGGAGGGAGCAACTGGCTGGGGTTTATGACCGGTGTGCTGTTTTTGGTGGTGGCCCGGGGCAAGGCAATCCATGCAGGGGATCAAGGGCTGATGCTGGTGGACAGCGCTAGCCGACTCCAAGTGGGCGCAGTACCCCTGGTGACCGTGGTGCTTTGCCTCAGTGTCCCCATCTTCGATACCGCTTGGGTGATTCTGAGCCGGCTGCGAGCGGGAGTTTCACCCATGACAGCGGACAAACGTCACTTCCACCACGGGCTGATGAAGCTGGGCCTCTCCCACTCCCAAAGCGTGATGGCCGTCTACTTCGTCACCGTAGTCTTTGCGGTGATGGGGGTGCTACCGGTGGCATTCCCCGCATACCGCCTTGGGTGGGCTCCCTATGTCAGTGCGGCCTTGCTATTCCTGGGGATGCCTCTGCTCCTACGGCTTGACGAGGGACTCTTGCTTCGCTTGCGGACGCAGCGTGCCCTCTTCTCCTCCAACCCTGATGTAGGCCCCCGTCTCACCTGGATGCTGCGCATCTGGGAAACCTCCAACCGCTACATCATCTACGGCATCCTCATGGTGACGCCGGTCTTCGCCGGGGTTCCTCCTCGGGCAGTGGGGTTGGTAGCAGCCTTCGTGCTCCCGCTGTTGCTCCTTAGTGTGGTGTTCTCCCGGAGGAAGGCCGACTTCCTCGATAGCGTCGCCATCGCGTTCGCCGCCACCGTGGTGCTCATCGCCAACAACGCCAACACCATCTGGATCCTCTGGAACGGCCAGCGCACCAACATCCAGTTCCTCTACAACTATGTCTTCCTGTGGCTGGCGGTGAGTACCCTGCTCCTTGTCGTGGCCACTTTCCAACAGCAGTACTTCTTGGTCACTCCCAGCGACTTTTTGATGATCCTTTTGCCGCTGGTTCTGCTCCTCGTCCCCGAGCCTTACCGTTCCGAGCATCGCCTCAACATCATCGGTCTGCGGAGCCTCGTCCTCTTCGCTGCCATCCGAACGATGCAGAAGCGCCACCGTGCCAATGTCTACCGGATGAAGATGCTCTCCTCCGGCGCCCTCCTCTATGTCATCCTCGTCTCCCTCTTTGGCTTGCGTGTCGTGTATTGATCGGGTGTTCGCTTCCCTACAAATCAGGAGCGGCGCAGCGCAGGGAGACGCTTAGGGAGAACCTTCCGGTCAAAGATACGGACACGGCGCAGAAGCAAGTCGAGAAGGAAGATGACAATAGCGGCGGCGACAAGGCGAGGCCAGAGTGCCTCGTGGACTTCGATCTTCTCACCCCGGGGGTCGAAGATTTGTTGTGGGGTCGGATCTACATCGCCGCCAGTGGCTCCAGCGATGCGTGCGAGAGTCACCTTATCTGGCTCAAAGCGACTGTATTCCAGAGGGTATGGGTTGTTGATGTGTCCATAGCTCACGGCCACTGCTGTCTTCTTCCCGTCATCGGTAAGGCGACGGTGTTCGGCCCGGAGCAAGAATGAGCCGTAGCGGTCCAAAAGGAAGGAAGTCTCGTAGCGACCGGGGGCAGTCTGGATCATCGGTAGCTCGCGCTTTTCCTGGGAGGGCATGGGCCCTACGACCGTTAGCACCGAGTCGAGACCATTCTCGAAGCGCTCGCTGGCGTCGAAGGCATCGATGTATGCCCGCACTTCGCCCCCGTGAACTTCTGTGCGAAGGTCGAACTCACGCCGGTGCTTCACCCGCATGTGCTCTCGAGCAAGTTGGCCGAAGAACTGGCCAAAGTTACTCCAGCGGAGCCACTCGACAGCCCAGCGATTTTTGATGTCGCTGGTCCAGGCGATCGTCCAGCCCAGCCCCACACGCCACCGGGCCAAGATGGGCTCTCCACTAGGGGAAACTAGGATTTCTTGGGCTGGGTGGGGCTTCATTCGTGTAGAGACGTAGCCGTGGAGATAGGGGGAGCTCTCCAGGTCGACTCCAGCGAGAAAGCCCGCCGGGCCTGTCTGTCGCACTTGGAACCAGTCCTCTTGGGCTGCCTGCCGAGAGATTACCTCGGTTTCGGAGGTGAAGATCTTGGGGAGTGAGGCTGGGTCTGGAACCTTGTGGTACCGACCTCCGCCCACGTCCTTGATCATCGACAGCAGGGCGTCGTCGACGTCGGAACCCAACCCTACGCTGGTCACGGTGATGGATTCAGCTGCCATCGCTTGGACCACATCCCGGATGCCTCCGGTGGGTGCCTTTCCGTCAGTTAGCAGGATGACGTGCTTCTTCCTGGCCTGCACCACGGAGATATCCTGGTAAGCAGCATCCAGCGCGGGAAAGATCTCGGTGCCGCCACCGGGCTGGATTCGGGCGATGTCGGCGGCGATCTTCCCCTTGCGTTTGGCGGGGGTCATCTTCACGTAGCGGGTGGGCTGGGAGTCAAAAGCGATGACCTCTACTAGGTCTGAAGGTTGGAGTACATCGACAGCGGCCTTAGCGGCAGCCTTGGCCATCTCCATCGCTTGTCCGGTCATGGATCCAGAACGATCGATAACCAGGGAAAGGGCTACAGAAGGTGTCTCGTTCTCCTTCTTGCCATCCATACGTACCGGTAGGATGCGTTCGATGGTGGTGTTGGCCCAGCCACCAAGGCTGTAGCCCCCCTCACCGCCCGCGAAGAGGAAGCCGCCGCCAAGGTCGCGGACATAGGCTTCCACGAGCCCCTGGGCATCCAGGCCGAAGCGTTCCGCAGGAGTATCGCTGAGGATGACGAAGTCGTAGCGCTCCAGCTCCTTGAGGGATCCAGGAAACGCAGTAGGAGGGCGCACATCCACGTCGAATTGCTGCGCTGTGAGCGCGTTGGCTAGGTAGCTGGCATGGGCCGTATTGTTCTCGATGAACAGGATCGTCGGCTTCCCTGGAACGTCGATGGTGGTGGCAATCCGGTTGTTCTCCTTGAACTTGTCGTCGACCACCTCGTCGAGCTCCAAGGCGTAGGTTACCTCGCCCGCCACCCGAACGATGGATTTGAACACCAGGTCGTTGCTTCCGGCCTTGAGATCGAGCTGCCGGATGCCGTCGAGACCGTTGAGTGCCTCCCCTTGAAAAAGCCGGACCCGTGCCGAGGTTGCCCGGCTAGCGTAGATGTCTGCGTGAATCTCGAAGGCCTCCCCCACCTTGACCCGAGGGGGGAGCTTGAGTTCGCGCACAGCTACCTCGCCGGGCACTGGGCGCCGGTAGGTCATGGTGGAGATACGAACGCCAAATTGCTTTGCTCGCTCGGCTTCCGCCATGATATCGCCGTCGGTTTCCAGGCCGTCCGACAGAAGCACCACCCGCTTCAAGTATCCCGGTGGGAAAAGCCCGTAGGCGAGCTGGATCGCCGCTTGGAGATTCGACCCGGCGTTGAGCCCTACCCCCTCATGACGGTGAATCTCCGGCGCCTGCTTTCCTTCTCCGAGGAGGTCAAGGACTCGAGGCCGTCGGGCGAAGGAGATCACCTTCACTTGGTCGTCCTTGGGCTTCGCATCCAGGAGCTTTTGCACTTCGAGACGGGCGTCTCCAAGCGCTTCCTCGGGCACCGACTCGGAGACATCCACTAGGAAGATGGTACAGACCTTGGAAGTGATCGAAGATCGGGATAGACGGCTCAGGGCCACACCCAGCAAGCAGAGGAATGCAAAGCGCAAGAGCACCGACATCACCCGCTGGGGCCAGGGAAGGTCCGCCAGGCTTTTCCCTAGAGCGTAGAGCAGCAGGGGAAGTACCAGCGCTACTGCCAGCATCCGAGGCGAGAGCAACTCGTACGTAACCCCCTGGTAGACCCAGGAGAGCGTTGGTGCTGGAGCTAGAAGCACATAACGCTGGTAGAGAGCAAAGAGACTCACACCAAGAACGACGAGTAGGAGGAGCCAGAGGAGCTGTTTGCCATAGGTCATCAAACCGTCACCCTCCGGTGGTAGGTGATCCATTCGAGGGTGGAGAGAAACACGGCGAGGGCGAGGAGGTAGATCCAGAACTCGCGGCGGACACCCACGGTAAAGCTAGAAACTTCGCCGGCAGTGCGGTGATCGACCTGGATCTCGCCGGCAGGAGTCAGCGTGGACTCGAAGCTATCGGAGAGGTTGGCGGCAAAGTGAAACTCGAACCCCGGTGCCGTTGCCTTATAGAATCCGGCGCGCTGCCCTAGCATCACGGCCCTTCCGTCGTGGACGGGCACATCGTGCGTGAAACCTCCAGGCCCCTCGACCTTAACCGAGGTAACCCCAGGCGGTGTGGGGATCTTCCATATCTCTCCCGTTCGAAAAGAGGAGAGGTAGCGGGCATCTTCCTCAAGGAAGTCGTTGAGGGTGTTGAGGAGGAGTAGGGGCCAGGCGATGCGGAGAACGATGTCACTTTCTCGGGGGTCGAACCCAAGGCCAACCACACGGTGCCTGTCCCGTCGTCCGGAAACCAGCATGGGGCGTTTCTTTCCGTCATCGTCGGACCAGGCCACCACCTTGTCGCCCTCCTCGGCCAGGAGCTCGCGGCCTCGAGCAACCCCGATGGCGTCAAGGACGAGCCAGCGGACCAGAGGATGTTTTTTCTCCCATCCGTCGAAGCCGTAGTCGACCAGCTCCTTGCCGATCTTGAAAGGAGAATGCTCTCCAGAGGGGTTGAGGTAGAATGCGGCCCCGCTGCCTTCGATGTACCGGGGTGGATTCCCATCGAAGATGGTGACATCAAAGGTGCCCTGCGCCGGGTATTGAGCGGGGGGTATGGTGATAACATCTAGGTACTCGTCGAGGAGCAGAGCTGCCTCCAAGTAGGTATTTCCCGGGGTAACACACTGGACACGGATACGGCGCCGCTCGGGCAGCAGGGCATAAGCATGGTCGTCCGCGGGAAGGTCGTCCCGGCTTCCATCGGCGTTGCGGAGCTTCGCTTCCAACGTGCGGCTAGCGCCGGAGAGGTTGGGATAGAAACGAGGGAGGCGCTCTTTCGGGGCGAGCTTGAGGCGAGTCACATCGACCAGCTCACCATCCCCAAGGAGCGAGAGTTCGACATCCGCTGGCTCGTCCTGGGTGTTGGTAACCTCTAGCATCACCTCGTAGCGGCTCTTGTCCAAGGGGTAGCGTCGGACGGAGAAGTTGGTCACGGCTACGTTTCTCCCCCGCTCGCCGACTTTGAGAAAGCTGAGCTTGATATCGCCGAGGTGAACATCCCCCAAGGCATCGTGCGCATCACCCAGGGCACCGTCGCTCACCACGAGGATCTCGGGCTTCGTGACCCCCCGGAGAGTATCGGTGGCGAAGCGGAGTGCTCGAGGGAAGTCAGCTCGGGTTTCCGTGGGGTGGAGCTTGGTTAGTGCCGCTTCCAGATGGCCAACCTCGTTGGTCAGCGTGGAGAGCGGGGTGACGGTAGCGTCCATCTGAGCGATGAGCATACGATCGGCGCCGGAGAGCCCACGGGCCAAATGGCGGACCTTCTCTCGAGCTGCCTCGAGGCGGTTGGGGGTGACATCCGTCGCTTGCATGGACGCACTAGCGTCCACCAAGACCACCACGTTGCGTCCCTCCAGGAGTGCCTCCGCGGGGCGAGGGTCACCCAGAGCGAGCACCAGCAGCAGCAGGAGCAGTAGCTGGAGGAGTAGGGAGAGGAGGCGCTTGAGCTGAGAGAAAAGGCTGGTGGCATCCTGATCTTTGAGGACGCGGCGCCAGAGAGGGGCGAAGGGGACAGCCACGGCGCGACGCCGCATCTTCAGAATGTACAGCGCTACGGTGAAGGCTGCAGCGACACCACCGATCACCAGAAGCTGCTGGAGCGGGAGGCCAGTCAACTGCATTAGCTCAGAAACCCTCCGCGGCGAAAGATCCGGAGCACTAGCTCTTCAAAAGGGATACTTACGTCCGCATCAAAGTAAGGTACCTGCTTGGAGGTGCAGAACAGCTCGATCTCTCTCCGATGCGCCTCGTAGGCGGCGCGGTATTTTTCTAGGATACGAGCAGTGACGGTGACTTCTCGCTCCTCACCGGTTTCGCAATCGTACAGCAGCACATCCCCCAGCAGTGAAGGCTTCGCTTCTTCACGGTTGGTAATGTGGATCACTAGGGGCTCAAACCGATTGTAACGGAGCACATTGATCCCCTGCTCAAAGCCTGCTGGATCGTAGAGGTCGCTGATCAGGACGGCCATTCCTCGGCGCTTGTTTCGGGCTACAAAAGACCGGAGCGCCGCTTTCAGATCCGTTGTTCCCTCTCCATTGAGCCCCCGGAGAAATTGGAAAATCCTGAAGATTCGCTCCTTGCCCCGAGCCGGAGCCATGGTGTCCGTGAGCCGCTCCCCCACCCCTAGCACAGCTACTCGATCCAAATTCGAGAGCGCTACGTAGCCTAGTGCTGCTGCAATCTTCTTTGCATGCCGAAGTTTTTCTCCGTCGCCGAAGCTCATGGAGGTCGATGTATCGATCAGCAAGTAGACGGCTAGATCTTCTTCCTCTTCGAAGAGGCGCACTTGGAGCCGACCAAATCGCTGGTAGATGTTCCAGTCTAGGTACCGTAGGTCGTCTCCCGGGACGTACTCTCGATGGTCGACGAACTCGATCCCGCTGCCACTCTTTTTGGTGCGTCGCTCGGCCCTCATCCTGCCTGCAAACACCTTCCGGCTGACAATGGCGAGGTAGTCGAGCTTACGCTGGAACTCATCGTCGAACAGATCGTCGTCCTTCCGAGGGTGTACCGAAGTTTTCTTACGACGGAACAATTCGATGAAACCCATCTCATTTCTTGCCTTCTGGGAGCGACTTCAGGATTTGTTCCAGCACAAGATCGCTCTTGATCCCCTCCGCCTCTCCTTCGAAATTGAGGAGGATCCGGTGGCGTAGGGCAGGCTTGGCGACAGCTTGGATATCTGTGGTACTGGCGGCCCAGCGGCCCTCAAAAAGGGTGCGGATTTTAGCAGCAAGGAGCACGGCCTGGGCACCCCGGGGGGAAGAGCCGAAGCGGACGAACTGTCGGACCATGGCAGGGGCATCCGGACCGTCGGGGTGGGTGGCCTGGAGGAGGCGGACGGCGTAATCCTGCACATGAGGGGCAACGGGAACCTGGCGGGCCAAGCGTTGCATCTTGAGGATCTCGTCCCTGGTCAGCACAGGAGCGACATCGGCAGGAGCCTCGCCTGTAGTTCGGCTGAGGATGCCGTTGAGCTCATCACGGCTGGGGAAAGGGACATGGAGCTTGAAGAAGAAGCGATCGAGCTGGGCCTCTGGGAGTGGGTAGGTTCCCTCACTCTCTAGGGGGTTTTGGGTGGCCATGACCAGGAAGGGGGCTTCAAGCTGATGGCTGGTACGGGCCACCGTGACAGATTGTTCGGCCATGGCTTCGAGGAGGGCACTCTGAGTTTTGGGGGTGGCCCGGTTGATCTCGTCCGCAAGTACCAAGTTGGCAAAGATGGGACCTTTACGAAACTCGAAGAACTTATGTCCTCGTTGGTCCTCCTCGATCATGGTGGTACCAAGAATGTCAGCAGGCATCAGGTCGGGGGTGAATTGAATGCGGGAGAAGCTGAGCGATAGCGCTTGAGCCAGAGTGCGGACTAGGAGGGTCTTACCCAAGCCAGGGACACCTTCCAACAGTGCGTGACCGCCAGCGAGAAGGCAGGTGAGTGCGCCATCGACGACCTCTCGATTGCCAACGATGATCTTGCCAATCTCCTCCCGGAGCATGCCGATCTTCCGTTGGAACCACGCCACATCTTCTTTGGTTGCCTGCTCACTCATTCCTGTCTCCTAGTCATTCATCGGTGCATCTGGGGCTGCGGTGGCATTTCAGTCCCGGGGCCGGATAAGCTGGAAGTAACGCTGAATGTAGAAGCGATAACCGGGTGGAATATCTTCCTTCTTCATCGCTTCCTCTGCGTGGGTCTTGTAGTCAGCGTAGACCTTCTTGTAGCTCTTGCCGACGAAGCCTCGTTGGGCAGCTCCGAGGATGGTTTCACTGACGCTAGGACCCTGGCCTGTGTCACCTGCGGCAGCTTGTACATCCTGGGTGCCGAATTTCCCGCTGGTTTCCTTGCCGGCGATGTTCCCTTCGTGGCCGGTGCCCCACTGCTTGCCGCCCTGACCCTGGCCCTGACCTCCGAGCGCCCCCTGGCCCTGGCCTTCTCCCTGGCCTTGGCCCTGGCCGCCGCCCTTCTGCATCCAGATCTTCTTGCCGCCGGGGCCGATCACCCACTCGCCATCGCCATTGCCCTTCTTGCCTTTGCCTTTCTTGCCCTTGCCTTGCTGCCCTTGGCCTTCCTCCCCATCCTCGTCGTCCTCGTCCTCCTCACCCTGGCCTTGTTGACCCTTCTTCTGGCCCTTTGGGCCCTTCTGGCTGTTTTCGCTGTCTTCGTCTTCGTCCTCATCGTTGCCCTGCCCCTGCTTCTGCTTGCCCTGCTTCCCCTTCTTCCCCTGGTCGTTGCCGTCGTCGCCCTGCTGGCCGCGGGCCTTCTTGGCAAACTTTCGCAGACGCTTCTTCATCTCCTCGCCCCCCTTCCCCTCCTGGCGGAGAAGCTCGCGGAGCTCTTGCAGCCGCTGACGCAGTTCCTCCTTCTCCTTCTCACTCATCTCCTCCTGGGCCATCCGGTTGATGTCCTCAGCGCCGCGCTCCAAATCCTCCGCACTGAGCCCGAGATCTTTCAGGAGATCCTCGGCAGCCTGGGAAAGCTCCCGGTCGAGGCGGTCGAGCTGGCGCTGGGCCCGCTCTTTCTGTTCGATCTCTCGGTCTAGCCTCTCCAGCTCCTTTTTCTCTCGTTGAAGCAGACGTCTCTCCTCGTCGTTCTGCTCGTGGGTCGGCTTTTGCTCCCGGCGCAGCAGGGATGCACGGAGCTCCTCCCTCCGTTCCTGGAGCCTCTGGAGCACTTCCTTGTTAGCCTTCGCCGCCTTCTCCAACGCCTCCTTGAGTCGCTTCTTGTCTTCCTCCGAGAGCTTCTTTTTGTCCTTGCCGCTCTTCTGCTCTCTGAACTTTTGGGCCAGGTTCTTCAGCTCCTGCCTGGCTTTGTGCAGATCCTTCTTGGCCAGAGCCTCCCCAATGTTCTTCGTATGAGGGTTTTTCTTTAGCTCCTCGGCGGTGTTCTTGAACGCCTCATCTAGCGCTTTCGCGTCTGCCTTCTGGCTCTGAAGGAGCTCACGCTCCAGAGCCTCCATACGTCGGAACGCTTCAGCACGGTCGAGGCGCTTCTGGGCTATGTCCTCAATGAGCTGGTTGAAGCGCTCCAAAGCGGCCTGAGTTTCGGGGCTCTGGTCTTTTTCGGCCAACTCGTGGAGGGTTTCGCGGTAGAGGTCCAGATCATCCGGCGAGAGGGTGATGGCGTCGATGGTCTGGGCCGTCGGGGTGTGGACGATCACCTTGCGGGACCACTGGAGCGAAGATAGCCCAAGGATCAACAAGCCCATCGTTGCAGCGACACCCAACTCCGGGGGAAAATGGATAGGGGCCGCTTTCTTTGGGGAGAGGTTCTTGCAAGTTTCCGCAGCATCCTCAATGGCAGCCTCCATCAACGGGGTACGCTGCTCCGAAGGTAGCTTGGCGAAGGAGAGTGCGCTGGTGATCCGGTCGTGGAGTTGGTGGGAGACATCCAAGCGGATGGATCCTGCTTGCTCCGGGTAGCGGCGCAGGTAAGCCCAGAGCACAGCACCTGCGGTGGCAATAGCTCCGGCAGCGGCGGCCCCCAGCAGCGTCATGGATGCGAGGCTGGTGGTGCTGTGGGTAAGTTTGGCATGGGTGAGCCAGCCGCCCAGAGCGGTCAACGTAGGGATTAGCCCTACAGAGAACCAGCGAAGCGCCTCGTTCGTGCGGAGGCGGATTTCGGTGCGGCGGGCAGCCCGGGCGAGGGGCAGGAGCAGGGGGAGGGTGGGGGGTGCCAAGAGAGCCGTGGGGGTGAGAGGCCCGGAGAGGTCGCCTTGTTCCCGGGGAGATGGTTGGGAGAAGTTCCGGGGGGGACGAGCCCCCCGCCGGACGCTCAGCTA
>JANWXX010000083.1 GCA_025057345.1 Polyangiaceae bacterium
GGGGCCTCATTTGAGGCTCCAGTCGAGGCCTCAGTGGAAGCTTCGGCAGGTTGGGCAGCAGCAGAAGGAGTAGAAGGTTCCTGGGGTACTTCGTCGTTCTCAGCACTCATGGCCGCGACCATAACGCCGAGCTGGCTGCTCGCAAAGGAGAGCCGAACGTAGGTCCCCTATGGTACGCATCTCCCTTATGGAAGAACGTCCTTTTCGTATCCTTGGGGTGCAACAGATTGCTGTCGGCGGGGTCGATAAGGGGCCCTTGCGGCGCCTCTGGGGAGATCTTCTCGGCCTCCCTTTCGTGGGCACTTACCGTAGTGAGCGGGAAAACGTAGACGAGGATATCCTGGAAGTTGGTGTCGGTGCCGCTCGTGTTGAAATCGATCTGATGCAGCCCATCGACCCCGAGCGCAGTCCCAAAGTCCATCAGCCTCCCCTCAATCATATTGGTCTCTGGGTCGATGACCTGGTAGCGGCGTATGACTGGCTCACGGCTCAGGGTGTCCGTTTCACTCCCGGCGGCATCCGTACCGGCGCGGGAGGCCATCAGGTCTGCTTCATCCATCCTCGCGGAGATACCTCTGCCCCCCTCGGAGGTGAGGGCGTCTTGATTGAACTGGTCCAGGCTCCGGTCGAACTCGGGGGGCGACCCCCGAAGGGATCTTGACCTCCGGGAGCTGAACGAAGAACATCTTGGCCCTGTATGGCTCTCGGACGGCTCTCGTGGGGGTGCAGCTCGCTTCCCCGGCTCCCCGGCGAGCCGGGCGCAGGAGGATGCCGGTGATCATCTGTCCAAAATGCGGCAAAGAGAATCAGGACCACTACAAGTTCTGCCTTGGCTGCGGAGCTGAGCTCCCCCGCGGCGAAAAAAGGGAGTTTCGACCTGAATCCCTGAAAGCTGCGGCCCCTCCTCTCGCCGTAGCCCTCGCTCCTGTACCTCCTCCACCGGCTCCGCCGCCGGTCACGAGCTTTCCTTCTCCTACCGTGGCGTCTCCGGTGGCTCCTCCTCCTGCTCATGAGCCTCCTCGCCCTGCTCCGGCTCCCCCAGCGACGTCCCCGGTGGCCCCAGCTAGCCCAGCCCCACCCGCTTCCATCACCTGCCCTCAGTGCGGTGCGACCAACCCACCGACCATGCGTTTCTGCATGAACTGTGGGTTCAATCTCGCTGCGGCTCCCCCTCCTGTTCCAGCGGCGACCATCGCTGCCTCCGTTCCCCCTTCAACGGTCACAGCCCCCTCAGGGCCCCAGCTCGCCATCCTTACCGCACTTCGTGCGGACAAGAGTGAGGTGGGTTCCTACCCCATTCAGAATGGTACCACCGTGGGGCGTAACAATGGGGGCATCTTCGCCGGAGATAGCTACCTGTCCCCGCGCCATGCGACCTTCTATCAGCGCAACAACAAGCTCTACATCAAGGACGAAGGAAGCCTCAACGGTACCTTCATCAAACTGGTGCCCGAGCAGCCGACGGAGCTGCTCCCAGGGGATGTGTTCCGGATTGGTCAGGAGATTGTTCGCTTCGAACCCCTAGTCCCTCAACCTCCTTCCCCGGATGGGGTCGAGCGCATCGGCAGCCCGTCGAAGGGCTATGTGGGTCGACTTGCACTGATCATCGGCCGTGACGTGACCGGCAACGCCTTCCCCATCCCCGAAACGGGTGTTCACATTGGCCGGGAGCGGGGTGACATTCTCTTCCCTGAAGATGGTTACGTTTCTGGACTCCACTGTCGGATCTCCCGAGGGAGCGACGGGAAGATCTACCTCACCGACTTGGGTAGCTCCAATGGCACCTTCGTTCGCATCAAAGGCGACCGGGATCTTCGCTCCCTTGACGAGATCCTGATGGGCCAGCAACTCTTTCGGATTACCCTTCTCGTCTAACCCATGGAGGCTCCAGTCCCCGCAACGGTTCGTGTTGTTGCTGCTGTCATTGAGCGTGACGGCTGTTACCTCATCACCCAGCGCCGTCCCGCTGCGGTCCTCCCCCTTCTCTGGGAATTCCCTGGAGGCAAGGTGGAGGAGGGAGAAACGGACGCTGCTGCCCTCCGCCGTGAAGTGCAGCACCGTCTTGGCATGGACATCGAAGTAGGCCAGCTCATCTCCTTCGTCAGCCATCCCTACGAGCGGTACACCGTGGATCTCTACCTCTATGAGTGCAGACCCCTTGGCACCGAGCCTACGGCTCTCAACGTCCACGCCTTTCGCTGGGCTTCCAGCTCCGAATTCGACCAGCTCCCTTTCACGCCGGCGGACGAAGCCAGTATGAACAAGCTGCTCAACCTCGGCTGAACTGTGGAGCCCTCTCTCCCCTTCTCTGCACGTATCTGGCTTGCTTTCGCCTGCCTGTTCCGAGTGCTCTTCGACGGCCACTTCGCGAGCCGTGTTTACCGAATCTGCGATGCCCTCCCTGCACCGCCTCCCCCACCGGATCCTCCTCCTCTGCCCACACCTTCTCCGGCAGGCGCAGGGCCGGAGCTGGGAGCTCTCCAGCTCCTCGCAGCGCTCCAGCGGGAGGGTAGATTCTTGGATTTCCTCGGGGAGAATCCCGCTGGAGTGAGCGACGCAGATTTGGGGGCAGCGGCACGTCAAATCCATCAGGGGTGCCAAAAAGCCCTCCAAGCCTTGGTCCAACTTGCGCCGGTACACAACGAGGAGGAAGGTTCCACGATCCAGGTGCCTGTAGGCTACGACGCAGGGCGGATCAAACTCACAGGCCACCTCCGAGGGGCTGGTCCCTACCGGGGAACGCTCGTCCACCGAGGCTGGGAGGCTCGGGAAGTTTCCCTTCCCACGCTGCTCCCTGGAGCGGACCCTCGGGTGTTGGCTCCTGCGGAAGTCGAACTGTAGCCTCAGATCTCTCCCAGAAAGGTCAGCAGCTCACCGGCGAAAGCCCCCGGGTCTTCCAGCTGTGGGTAGTGTCCCAGCTCACTTAGAATTCTCAGCCTTGCTCCTGGAATCAGCTTCCCAAGTTGCTCTCCGATGGCAAGCACCGCCACCGGATCCTTAGCTCCCCAGAGGATCAAGGTTGGTACACCTTCGAGCCGCCGAAGCGCTCCGACCCATCGCCCCTCAAAGCGTTGCCGCTCCTCCAGATACAAGGAGATCTTCGGCAACCTTGCCTTGCCATCGGCTCGGGTCATCAACTCCCACATCTGAAGAAGCTCCGCATGGTCGATGAGATCTGGATCCCCCAGCAGAGATCGCAGGGTATGCTGGAAGACCGTGTATGTGGAGATCCGAGCAAAAAGCTCGCCTAGCACGGGGCGTCGGAGGATCTTCTGCGCGAGAGTGAGGTGCGCCAGGTCAAGAAGTATGCTCCCGTTGGAGAGGGTAAGGCTACGTAGGTGGAGGGGAAGCAAGCCGCGCTCCCTCCGGGCACATAGCTCGGTGGCCACGCTGGTCCCCATGTCATGGGCGACCAAGTGAACCTCTCGAAGCCCTAGCCGCGCTGCGACTTGGAGCACAATATCCGCCTGCTCCAAGAGAGAGTAGCTGAAGGAAACCGGCTTGTCCGAGGCACCAAAACCAAGAAAATCGAGGGTGACTACCGGGTGACGAGCTGCAAGTCGACCCCAGACCCGCACATAATCATGGCATGAGGTGGGGAAGCCGTGGAGAAGCAACAGCGGCACTCCGGTGGAGAGATCACCCTCGGTGCGGACAAAGACTGCGCCGTCTTGGAGGTTGATCCGGGTTCCGACCCGATGCCAGGCGGTGGGTAGCTCGTGGGAGGTATGTAGGTTCATGGCAGCCTAGAGGCGACGATTGACCTGGTGTTGATTCCAATGGCACCCTGAAACTTGCCTGAGAAATTTGCATCCCGGTGCGGAAGCGAGGTTAACGAGGACTATGGCTGAGGGACAACAACAGCGCTACCGGGTCATCGATCGATTGGCCGCGGGCGGTATGGCCGAAGTATACCGGGCAGAGAGCGCGGGCCTGGAAGGCTTCAAGAAGAAGGTGGCCATCAAGCGCGTCTTGCCCCACCTTTCGGAGAAAAAGCGATTCATCAAGATGTTTTTGGATGAGGCGAGGCTTGGAGCTTACCTCTCCCACTCCAACTGCGTCCAGGTGTTCGACATCGGTGTAGGCGACAACACGTACTTCATCGTGATGGAGTACGTCGACGGGGCGGACCTCAAGGCAGTGATTGAGTGGGTCCGCAAACAGGGACGCTCTTTTCCCACAGCTTATGCGGTCTACATCACAATGAAAATCTGTGAGGGTCTCGCCTATGCGCACGACCTGACGGACGAGAACGGGCGCCCCTTGGGCATCGTTCACCGAGATCTCTCACCACCCAACGTCCTGATCACCAAGTTCGGTGAAGTCAAAATCGTGGATTTCGGTCTGGCTAAGGCGTCTATCCAACTGGAGAAGAGCGAGCCTGGGATCATCAAAGGGAAGTTTTCGTACCTGTCGCCGGAGGCTGCCATGGGCAAGGATGTCGATCTACGAACCGACATCTTCGCTGCTGGGATCATCCTCTGGGAGATGCTGGCCGGAAGGAAACTCTTTCAAGGAGAGAGTGATTTCGAAACTGTCAAGCAGGTCCAGCGGGCAGAGGTGCCACCAATCTCCCGTATCAACCCTACCGTGGATACTTCTCTGGAGGCCATCATCAACCGTAGTCTGGCCCGTGATCCTGCCACTCGCTATGCTACAGCTCGTGATTTTTGCAAGGCTCTGACCCAGTGGCTCTTCGCCACCAACAACTCGGTCACCCCGTTCGAGATTGCAGAGCTGGTACAAAACGTGACCCGGGAGCGCCAGCGTGCCATGGCCTCCAAGGCAGAAGCCATCGACATAGGTTCCTTGATCCAGCAGACGCTCTTCGAGTTTACTTCGGTCCAACAGTCGGAGCAGAGTTCCCCCAACGCTACCAACAAACCCCTCACCGCAGGGAAGGGGGCCACCATCTCCACCACCGACTGGGGTGCCGAGCTTGACTCAGACCTCGGACTCCACATCCCCAAACCAACTCCCTCGGCTGCCATCGACGGTGGAGTATTGGCTCGTCAATTGGAGGGAGATCTACCCTCAGCTTCACCAATTTCGGCGGCGAAATCCTCGTCTCAAGTTGAGCAACCCTCTCAGCCCCTTGCCGCCCAACCTTCCTCTCCTCCTGCCTCTCTTGTGGCGACGAAACCCAAAGGTGCCTCACCAGCTCTCCTAGGAGGCGTTGTGGTGTTGCTTGCCTTGCTGGGTATGGCAGGAGCCTATGTTGCTGGATGGATCAAGTGACGAGATAGGGCAAGGGTGAGTGTTCTCAACCCTTCAACGACTGTCGTCGTTCTCGTCCTCATCTTCGTCCTCGTCGAGATCCTCGACTTCCGTGGAAGGCTCAGGCTCAGGAGTAAGCCCCTGTTTGATGGCAGCCTGGCGTTCGCGCTCACGTTGGGCCTTCTGCTGAGCAACCTTCTGAAGGATCTGAGGTTTGGGTGCCACAAGCAACGTCATTGTACGGCCCTCCATCTGAGGGCGCACCTCAACGTTAGAGATGTCTTCCAGCTGGCTTACCAACCAGTCGAGCTGTTGTTGGGCCATCTCCGGGTGAGTGATCTCGCGCCCGCGAAAGCGCACGGTGAACTTCACTTTGTTGCCAGATTCAATGAAGCGCCGCGCTGCTTTGCTCTTGAAGTTGAGATCATGATCGTCGGTCTTAGGCCGCAGCTTGATCTCTTTGATGTCAATGACAGTCTGCTTGCGCCGGGCCTCCCGGGCCTGCTTGGCGGCTTCGTACTTGTACTTGCCAAAGTCGAGGATCTTGCACACCGGAGGCATCGCCTTCGGGTCCACCTCGACCAGGTCAAGCCCTTGCTGCTGGGCCAGCGAGAGTGCCTCAGGGGTACTCATGATGCCCATCATGGAGCCATCGGCTCCAATCACGCGCACTTCTGGCACGCGGATGCGTGCGTTGATGCGGATCTGAGGACCTCGTGGATTCTGTCGGTTATCGAATCGGGGGCGTCCCGTCGCCATCTTTGCTTTTCCCGGGTAGGCCGGGCACCTTCAAAGGCCCTGAGGGCCTGCGCTCCTGGTTATTAACTGGTGGGAGGGCGTCACGTCCTCCCGCCAAACCCTCTCCTGTTGCCTCCCCGAAATTCCCAACCCATCAACGTATCACCCCGTTCCTTCTTGGGGCGAGGATGCACGCTAATAAAAGAGCCCGCCGCAGATGTCATCGGCAGGGTCATGGATGAGTAGTAGCCTGCATGAAAAATGGTAGGCGCGATTGGGATTGAACCAACGACCCCTACCGTGTCAAGGTAGTGCTCTACCACTGAGCTACGCGCCTGTATACTTCCCTTTTGCAGGGACGCGAGGATAGCCCCTCCTACACCTTCCTGTCAACCCCCTTCCTCCACTTTCCAGGAGGTGCGCTGTACCCTGGGTGCTCCAAGAATCTCTTGGACGCTTGCTTGGGTCAAAAAAATTTGGGAAGCAGAAGAAAACATTTCAATTTCAAGAAGATAGATTTTATTGCAAGAAGTCCTGATCAACTCTCGTGAAGAACTAAGTCACTCTGAACTGGCCTGTGCCATACAGCAGGAGGGGGGGAGTTGTCCTTGTGCCCCTGCAGCAAAGATCAACCTTGGGGGACTCACCATGAACCCCCACCCCCCATCGCTGCCATCTAGGAAGTTCAGTCTTCGATGGCGTTCATCAAGACCTCGGTGATGGAGAGCTCCTCCATGTCGTCGAGGGTGATGGTATCGACGATGTCGAACTTGGCGCCGGCGCGGGGCAACTCGTCGTCAAGCGCTTTGAGGAATCGGGTTGCTCCTGGGTCCCTCCCGATTTGGATGAAGGATACGGCCAGTTCCTCGTCACGGTCCATCTTCCGGGAAGCTTCGATGATGCACTTCATCACAGCACGTTGGTCGTCAGGCTCTCCGTCGGTGACCACCAGGATGGTTTCACCATTGGCTTTGGTTTGCCCTGCAGCCTTCCTTTGGAAATAAGAGTCGAAAGCATGCTGGAGCACTGCGGCTAGGTTGGTCCCCCCCATCGGGTCATTTTCCTGGAAGATCTGTCGTACTTTCGCCGCCGTCACCGACTCGAAACGCTTAAACTTCCCGGAGAACAGGTAGACGGTGATTCCATCTGGATCGTACTGTTCACATTTACTGGCAAGGGCAAAGGTGGATTCCTGCGCTGCAGCCCACCGGCTCTTGCCCCCTGGCATGTCAGGGGTACTCATGCTGCCGCTGCGATCTAGGATGAGCGTGTAGTCGCGGTTCTGGAGCAAGGTGTACCTGCTGGTCATGAAGACTGCCGCCAGGTCAAACTCTAGCGAATTTCCACATTACCTACGATCTATAGAAACCGCAACGGTGCTTCCATAAGAACTCTTCCAGCTGCCCTTTCAGACGAAGAGGGAGCTTCTTCTGGAAAGCTTATGGCTCTCTCCTCCCCCGGGCCCACACCGCCGCAGCCGGTAGGTACACGACTGCAACCTGGAAGAAGCCTTCCGTCTGCCCAAGGCGCTGATGGTCCCTGCCCCTTAGTGAGCCTCTCAACCCCAGGAGATCTTCTTCTCCACGAAGATCACATGCTTACGGGCGATCGGGTCATACTTCAGTTGGAGCTTCTCCTGGGTCGTCCTCTTGTTTTTCGTCGTCACGTAAGCATACGCCGTCCCCGCAGTCGAAACGAATTGGATGGTGTCGAGCATGGTTGTGTCCTCCAGGCTTCTCTCGCAAGTTTTGTTTTATTGCAACTTGGTTGCAAAAGTGTCAGGGAGGTGGGCCATGAGCGAGACGACGAAGTTGCCAGTGACGGTGCTGTCCGGGTTTTTGGGTGCAGGGAAGACGACGCTACTCAATCATGTGCTGCCAGGTGGAGTTCGCGAACGTGCTCGTACTCAATCAGACCGACCTACTGAGGAGGAACTTGGGCGGCTGGAGGGGATCTTGCGGCACCTCAACCCGGGAGCGAGACTGATGCGGTCTAGCTTTGGGAAGGTTCCAGCGAAGGAGGTTCTGAATACAGGGCTTTTTGATGAAGCGAAGGCCTCCTAGTTGTCCGGGTGAGCTCGTGAGCTGGGGGGATTGCACACGCCGGAGGCGGAAGAATATGGCATTCGGAGCTTCGCCTACCGCTCCCGACGACCCTTCCACTCGGCGCGACTTTGTGTATTCCTTGCGTCCGAGTGGACTGGGGTACTGCGCTCCAAGGGCTTCTTCTGCTGGCTGGCCACTCGGATGACGGAGGTAGGAGCTTGGTCCCAAGCAGGTCCCAACGTTAGCCTTACCCGTGGAGGCTTCTCGTGGGCCTCCGTTCCCGAGGAGAACTGGCCGCCGAGTGCTGAAGTGAGAGCGACGATTCGGGGGAACTTTGAGGGCCCCTGGGGTGATCGTCAACAAGAGCTGGTCTTCATCGGTGTGGGCATGGATGAGCCGTCACTGCGGGCGCAGCTAGATGCTTGCTTGCTTACCGATGAAGAGATGACTCTAGGCCCGGAAGGCTGGGGGAATTTGGAGGATCCGCTGCCTTCTTGGGAGGTTCCGCCAGGCGATAGGGCGTAGCAAGGGGGCAGGGGCTCCCTGCTGTGCTGTGGGTGGGGTAGCGTCCGGGGTGATGGCAGGAGCAGAGCTACCTTCCTCTTTGGGTGGTGCTTCCGCAGGGGGGCCCGCGCCAACAGGGGAGCCCCGGAACGCCGTGGAGCGTGTGGCGTCGGTGTTCACCCGATGGGCTGAGCGGTGGATTCCAGATGCCTTCGTGTTCGCGCTGGTGGCGACGGGGCTGGTGGTCGGTGCAGCGGTGCTCTCGGGGAGGGCGGGAGTGGGGCAGGTGCTGCGGGCTTGGGGTGACGGGTTCTGGGAGCTATTGCCCTTCACGCTCCAGATGGTGTTGGTGATCATCACCGGTTACGTACTGGCGACGACGAGGTTGGTCTACCGGGGGATCACCTGGTTGGCGTCGCTGCCTTCGGAGCCACGGCGGGCGGTAGCGATGGTGACGCTATTGGCCATGTTGTCCTCTTGGTTCAACTGGGGGTTCAGCCTGATCTTCGGTGCCATGCTGGCTCGGGAGGTCGCTCGCCGGGTTGTGGGTGTCGACTACCGTGCGGTGACAGCAGCCTCGTTCCTTGGGCTAGGGAGCATCTGGGCGCAGGGGCTCAGTGGATCCGCGGCGCTCCAGATGGCGACCGCGGGGGCGCTGCCGCCGACGATTCGGGCCATTGTCGAGGGGAAGGGGCAGATCCCCGGCGGTATCATCCCGCTGTCGAGCACGATCTTCCTATGGCAGTCCCTGGTGAGCGTGGTGGTGGAGGTGGTGGTGGTTACGGGAGTGATGTTTCTGGCGACACCTCCTGCTTCTCGGGCTTTGACCGCAGAGCAGATGGGAATCTCCCTAGGTGAATCTCCTCTGGAGCGTCCGGAGCCTGCTCGGCATGGCACGCCAAGTGAGTGGCTGGAGCATAGCTCGTTGCTGAGTCTCTTCTTCGTTGTCTGTTCCTGCGCCTACCTTATCCTGTACTTCGCCGCGAGTGACCGGCCGCTGAACGCACTTAATCTGAACACACTCAATCTAATCTTTCTGACGCTAGGCTTCCTGCTTCATGGGACGCCAGCGCGGTTGATGCAGGCGGTGAGGGAAGCAACACCGGGGGTGTGGGGAGTGATCCTCCAGTTCCCGTTGTACGCGGGGATTGCTTCCGTCATCACTCGAACCCATCTGAGCCAATCCATCGCCGATGCCTTCGTGAAGATTGCAACGCCGGAGAGTTTCCCGGCCGTGATTGCCATCTACTCGGCGGTGCTCGGGATTTTCGTGCCGAGCGGAGGTTCCAAGTGGGTGATCGAGGCACCTTACGTGATGCAGGCAGCCCACGACCTCAAGGTTCATCTGGGGTGGATGGTTGCTGTCTACGACCTGGGAGAAGCTGTAGCGAACTTGATCCAGCCGTTCTGGATGCTCCCTATCCTAGGCCTCTTCGGTCTCCGGGCCCGAGATGTGATGGGGTACACGTTCCTGGTGTTCTTGGTACTGACGCCGCTGGTCCTTGTCCTGGTCACCATCCTAGGCGCTACCTTGCGTTATCCGATGTGAGCGGCACTTCACCAGCCACACCTCCAAGGTTCCAAGAGAGATCTCCTCTTGCACCGCTTCCTGTGGTTTCCTCGGGGTATGGTGCGGGCGTGGTCCCTAGGCATTTTGGTGCTGGCACTGGTGACTGGCTGTGATGATCTGGAGTCTCGGCCTGTGCAGAAGGCGGCGCGGCCTGTGGTGGCGACGGTGGCACTCTACGGTCCGCAGCAGAGCTCGCCGCTGGCACCGTTCTCGTCGGATCGGTACTTGGTCGCGGATGCAGCTTCCGGGCGTCGAGTCGTCCTAGATGCCAGCATGACCGGCGACCCACTACTGACAACGTACCCGGACTTGGTGGTGCAGTTGGGCGGCTCCGATGGGTGTGCCACGGTAGGTGGTGTGGCCGTCACCTTCAGCGGTGAACTGGACCCGTCGATCGTCGATCTGGGCGTGGACGCTTTCACCCAGAAGGACGCGCCGTTCATGTTGATCAACGTTGATGAAGCATCCCTTGGCAAGCGAGAGCGTCTACCCCTTGGTCAAGTACTATCCCTCTCGGGCAGCCGATGGGGAGCCTCGGGATGATTTCACCCTGGTGGCTCAGCCGGCGAGGCCACTGCGACCGAGAACTACGTATCTGCTTGTGGTGACCTCGCGGCTGAAAGACGCAAAGGGGTCACCGGTGGGGGCAACGGAGGCGATGAGGGCGGTGCTGGACGGGTCGGACCCGAGCGATTATGCGGCGGCGGTGCGGGAGGCGCTGCTGGCGGTGAAGGCGGCGACTGGGTTGGGTTCTGAAGAGATCGCGCTAGCGACCCGGTTTACCACGGGGAGCGTGGTGGAGGAAACCTTCGCTATGGCCCGAGAGCTACGTAAGACGATACCACCCGCCCTGGACAGGGAGCTAAACGTGGTAGCACAGCAGGACAAGCGGGTGAGGTTTCAGGGGAGGTACAGGGCGCCGGAGTACCGGAAGGCGAAGCCTGATGGGACGTGGCGGATTGAGGGAGGTGCGCCGGTACTGCAGGGAGAGGCAAGCCTGGAATTCTTGCTCTCGTTCTCCGACGGGACCTACTCGGGGCCGAGACCGGTGTGATCTACGGTCACGGACTCGGGGGAGATAAGGAGGATGTATGGAAAACCTCGGAGCGGCTTGCGGAGGTTGCAGAGCATGGGGTTGCAGTGATCGGAATCGATGCGCCGGAACATGGGTCGAGGGGTGTGCCGAATGCAGATTTGGCCCAATCGGTGTTCGAGTTCTTTGCGCTGGATGACAAGAGTGGGAGCTTCGATCTCCGGAGAGCGCGGGATAATTTCCGGCAGATGGCGGCGGATCAGCTCCAGCTAGTGCGGCTCATTGGACAGCTGGCGATACTGGATGTGCTGCCTGTAGGGGTACCGGATGGAGTCCCGGACCTAGACCCTTCCCAGATTCTCTACATCGGGCATTCCTTTGGGGCGGTGCTGGCGTCGACGGTGCTGGCGGTGGCACTGGAAATCCGTGCGGCATGTTTCAACGTGGGGGGCAACAGGTTGATGACCATCATGCGGGAGTCGGCGACCTTCCAGCTCCTTGTGAAGGGGTTGAGTTATGTTTCACGAGCGGCAGGGCCCGGGGTGGAGGGGTGGAGGCCCCGCCACTTGCTGCTCCAGGAAGTCCATAGGGACAGCATTGTGCCGAACTTGGCGACGGAGCTGCTAGCTAGGGGGCTCGGGTTGGCTCACGGGGGCAAGGTGGTGCGGGATGGGGGGCCTGCCCCTGCTTCCAGCACCACTCTCTGGGAGCCTGGAGGGAGGTGTCACCAGAGCGTATGTCCAGTTTGACCGGATGGAGGGCAAAATTGCCGAGCACGGGGGGCTGATCTTCTCGGTGGAGGCCCGGGCCCAGTACGTCCGGTTCTTCCGGGATGTATCGGTGGAGGCCCGGGCCCAGTACGTCCGGTTCTTCCGGGATGTAGTGGATGGTAAACCGGTGACGGTGATGGATCCTTATGCGAATTGAGAGGGGGTTCTGCTACGCTGCGTCGGTCATGGCGGCGCCGGAGCCCAATAATTTGGACGCTAGGCTGAGGTCGAACGGCAGAGCGAGTTGGCTTCTCTCGATCGGTCCTCACCTCGGAAGATCCCTACTGTAGTGTCCACTCCTTCTATACAACCTCTACCGGCTTCCCCTCCTCGTCCCTCAGTTGTTGCTTCCCCTCCCCGTCCCTCGGACATTGCCCCACGCCCCTCGTTTCTTCGTACCTCGGGTGATCCACCAGTTGCCCAGCGCACAGCCCTTCCAGAAGGCCAGGGGAACAAGGTTCCAGGGCCCGTATCTTCGGCCCCCGTACCTTCTGCACCGTATCCTTCGACATCCTCGCTAGCGCCCATCCCCACACCAGCTTCGCTGTTTCGCCCGGTCGCCGCTCCTGCTCTTTCCAGGTCGCTTCCCTCCACTTCTCTCCCCGAAGATCCTTCCAGGCTACTCCCTCTCAAACCATCCGAAGAAGTTGTTCTCGCATCTTCTCTCGTCTCCAAGGAGGCCCTCGAACCTCCTGAAGGTTCGTCGTCCGAGAAACCTGCCGATGTGCCTCCGGGTAGGACGGTAGAACCACCTGCCGAATCTCCTTGGGAACCTCCCCCTCCAGAGGAGAAGGCGTCTCTCCCCTGGAGGGGGGAGATGCTTGAGTCAGGGGTCAACCAGCTATTGAGTCAGGGGTCAACCAGCTAACTCGTGAAGAAACCGTGGCCCAGGCCCCCTTGGCTGAGCTGCTTGTCGCAGCTAACCTCTCAGCCAACCTCTCCTCAGAGAGAGGAGCCCAGGGAGCCTGCCTCGGTAACGGGCTCCCCGAAAGGAGTAGCAGACTCGTCGGAGGCAACCTATCCTACGGAGGCACTCTCCCGTGGACTCGAACCGAGGGGGTCCTCTCAGGTTTCTAGTGTCTCTATCATTCGGCCGTCTCCCCTTTGTTCACCTCCTCCGGGTCTTCGCCGAGGGCTCCTGATTGCAGCTGCTCTGGTGTTTGTCGGGGCTGTCGTCTGGTTGAATTCCCCCAGGCTTGAGTCGAAGAAGGCGGCTCCTGAACCATCTCCATCGACCGATCCCGGCAGCGTAGCTCCCGTGCCGATGACCGTCGAACCTCCTCCTGGGCCGGAACCGCCATCTGCGGTTTCTGGAGCCCCCTCAGGGGTGGTACCTCCTGGCTCTTCGTCGTCCTCCTCGGCTAAGCCTGCTGGGAAAGCACCGCCAGCACTTCGCAGGAACCCTTGCAACCCGCCATTTATTATCGACAAGAAGGGTATCAAGCGGATCAAACCGGAGTGCGCGTGACACCTCATCGGTCGAACCAGCTTCGCTCTCGTCCGGTGTCGATGTGGACGAATTGGTCCAAGGGCTTGTCATACTGACCAACTCCACCCTTCCAGCCTAGGGTTCGGATTTCTTGGCGTAGCTCCTTGGGGGAAAGCCCGATGAGGCGAAAATCGATGGCACGGCCGAGAGAGTGCTGGCTATGGGAGGCGACCTTATGGCCCTTCTTGCGCAGGATTTCATTGAGTTTGGGGCTACGGAAGCCAGAAACCAATTCTATACGAGCCCCCGGGTGGCGAGCGGCCAGGGTTCGGAGCAGCGCCAGGGGTTCCGGGGCCATGGGGATGGAAGATAGAAAGACCCGATCTTGGAGGAGGAGGGACCAGCGCTCCAGAGTAGGGTGGTGCTCGTCAAGGATCAGCACCTCATCGCTATGCATGTGGAACAGGGTCGCTAGAGGAGGCCAAGGACCCTCCCCGTGGCCGACGGTGGCATCTTTGCGAGAGAGGAGGTGCTGGGAGGGCGAAACTGGAGGAAGATCAGGAGTGAGAGAGGAGGTCGAGAGCAGGGTGGGGAGAGATGTTGCCGCAAGCAAGAAGGCCGCGCTCATCTTGCGGACAATGAGAGCGGCCATGGTCAAGAGATCAAGAGTCAGCCAGTGGCAGGTTTAGGAGGACCGAAGATGGAGGTACTACGGCGCTTGTCCTTGGCATTCTTCTCCTTGTCCGCCCAGGTGGGGATAACGATCTTCTCTCGTGGAGGTAGAGGCTTGCCCTCGTGGAGGGCGGCAAGCTCCTCGCCATCGATGGTTTCGCGATCGAGGAGGGCCTCGGCGATGGCATCGAGGATGTGGCGTTTGTTGGTGAGGATATCGCGTGCGCGGGTTTCCGCATCAAGGATCAGACGGCGTACTTCATCGTCAATCTTGATAGCCATGTGCTCCGAGTAGTCGCGACGGCCTATGGTGAAATCACGGCCGAGG
>JANWXX010000084.1 GCA_025057345.1 Polyangiaceae bacterium
GCTCAGTGGTGCGAAGGTAGTGTTCTTCCACATCCTTACCCTTGGCGACAACACGAGCAGTTTCGTTCTTCGAAGTGTGGTTCTTTTCGATCAACTCCACATCGAGGTCAGCGCCAAAGGTGAGGAAGCGACGCTCCCCAGGCTTGAGTCGATCGAGGGTGGTTTCGCCAGCGAAGCCTCCGCTCTGGAAGACTGCAAGGGTACCCGCTGGGAGCGTCTGGCCGGTGGTATTCTCAAAGCGAATGCCCACTCGAGCACCGTCCTCAAGCCAGGTGATGGGGGAGAGAGAGACGCGCTGCTCGAGGAAAGGAACGAGGGCAGAACTATGATGGGGCAAGGACAAGGGACGATCCACAGCGTAGGAGAAGAGAGCTCCCTGTTCGGAGCCAGTCGCCTGGGCCATGCTGGCCAAGTTGCCGACGGAGAGGAGGATAGAGCTGTAGACAGCTCCGGTACCAGATCCATGGCCGGTGGTATGGATGCTGCCTATGCCATGACCCACCCCATAGCCACCGCTGCCCTCGCCGACACCGCTTAGTCCTAGCCCGCCAGAGCTGAAGTTGTCAGCTTCGCTCCACAGGTCATCGGCACTCTGACCGAGCAGTTGAGGTATGGTAGGCATAGGCTGGTCAGGCCGAAGGAGCTCTCGACGCAGGTAACGAGGGGCCGCCAGGGGGAAGAGGAAGGAGTCCGGTCGGCCGTTGACCAGAGAGAGGCGGATGTTCTTCCAGTCCTCATCGGTATCGTTGTGGAGCAGCGCCCAGCCCTGGAACACGGATTTTTCCCCCTCCAAGACGATGCGGTAACTCGCCCTCCAGACGGGGGTTTCGGCGATGTAGCCAAAGGTGACGGGGCCACCCTCCCCGAGGAGCTGGAGAGCTCGCTGAATCTGCATTCCCCGGGTGGACGTGGCGTCTAGACCCGTTGTGAGGCGGTTCGCGAAGGCAGTATCTAGAGGACGTACAGAGCGCACATCCGAGAGGCGAACCTGCCGTAGTGCTCCTTCCTCGGTAAGCATCACCAGGGAGCGCTCGTTGTGAGGCAAGGTTTCCCTTGTCTTATCTCCCTCCTTTTCCTTTTCCTTTTCCTTGGGGGAGTTCGCCTCAAAGGTTTCCTCCGTCATCTCGACCAGACGTCCTCGGAGTTTGTCCTCCTTGGTCTTGAGTACGATCTCCACTCGGGCTCCCTTGAGAGCGGCCAACAGGGAGGAAAAGGTCAAGGATTCATCTCCCTGAAGACCTACCATCGCCCGGGCCATGGGCTTGCTGAGACTGCTAGGGAAGGTGAGTGCCTGGACGCTTGCTCCTTCTCCTAGGATGACCAGCGTTTTGAGCGCATCGTCAAGGTGGTTGGTGGGCACCGGAAGGGTTTTGCCTCCAGAAATCAGGCCTGTGCGCTCAAAGTAACCGACGCCGGTTTCGTAGAGACGAAGGCTACGCAGGGGGACAACGGTGGGGGTAGAGGGCTCTGGACGGCCTGCGCAGGAGCAGCAGAGCAGGAGTAGTGAGGCTCCGAGATGGCTTGTACGCATGGCGGGGGGCTTCGACATCAAGAAGAAGCCCAGGTTCCATTTAGGTTGGAGAGGTAGGCTTACGGATTCCCTGTTCCTTTCGGTTTCCTTGCACTTCGGGAAGTACCCTCACCGGCTCGAATCCCCGATTCAGGTCGATTACGGCCACTTCCCCGTGTTGTTGGAGCTCCGAGGCCAGCTGCGTGGCATGTCCCGTGACCAGCATCAACAACCCGCCTCGGAAGTGTATACGAGCTGCCTCGGGGATCTTCGCTGCCTTGATCTTGGCCAACCGCTCTATCTACCGTGCTGTGCTACTTCATCCAAGCCCATGGCCGCCTGTCTTGCCAGCTCGTCCGCCAGAAGAGCGGGCGTGGACAGAGCTGCGTGTAGTCGGGTGATGGCTCGGCGCTGGGCTCCCTGGAATTCGGTACTTCCTGGTGGCTCTGGTGCCTTGCAAATCGTATCCAGGACCACACCCAGCGCTGAGAGCACACGGTCTGGAGTGGTTGCAGTCCGGAGCTGAAGCCATGCAACGGAGCCCCGCTCCTCAAGATCAATACGAGGGGCTATCGATAGGGGAGGAGGCCCTTGAAGCGCCAGGGGCAGGCGTGCTGTCGGTGCCCCCCCAGCAGTTCGACGCAAGGACATGGAGGGCTGCCTCAACAGCGAGAGCATCATCGGTCCGGCCCCCGGGAGTGGCCCAGCCATAGAGCAGCACAGGAGCTCGAAACTGCGCGGCCTCTAGCGAAGCAACACGCTGACTGCTCTGCTCGGCAAGCAGAAGGGGAGGAGGCATGGGACGCTCCTGGCGGCGAACAGTTTCAAAGAAGCGATAGACGAGCTGGCTGGTTGCTTCAGGTTCGATAGCCCCGGTCACGATGAGGATGGCGTTGCTCGCCGTGTAGTGGGTTTCGTAGAAGGACTGGACGGCCTCGAGGCGGAGAGTAGTCAGGTCAGCAGGGGTTCCCGTGGCTGGCTGCTCCAGAGGCGAGAGAGACTGGAATACGAGGGCACGGAGCCGGTCGAAACCCATGTCTCGCGGACACTAGAGAGCTCGCTCCATCTTCGGGCCCCTCGAACGATAGAAAGGGTAGGAGTGCGGAACAAGGAGCGGGGGAGCGGGGCCGGTCGAGGGAGCAGTACAGAAGCAGCCGGAGGGGAAGGAGAAGAAGGACGAGGGCGCTTTTTGGGGCGTTTCTGGGCCACGGAGCCGGGTTACCTCTCTCCATCGACGGAGGGCTTGGAGAGTAGTTCGACAACGTCCCGGCAAGGCTCCGGGGACAGACCGGCCAGCACCTCGCTACAGGGGCGCTCGGCGTAGGCGAGCTTGCATGTCTCGAGATCCTTGAGGAGCCTTGCGGGCCGGGAACAAGCCCCCTGACAGCAGATGGGTCGGTTGTCGTCCACGCAGCGTGCGACAGGACCCTCGGCGCCACAGATGTCCACTGCGTGAACGCAGAAGGCTGGGAGGAGCTGATCGCAGTAGGTTCCGATGGTTTCGTGCTCTGTCAGAGAGTTGGTGCCGGTAATCTCCGGGGAGCACCCCAACCCCAGGACGCCGAGACAAAGAAAGATTAGCCAGAACGCGAAACCTATCCGTACCAAAGACCACTCCTCGTGTCGCGATATTCGTAGCCGAGCCGGATCACCTGCTCTTCTGGAAGAACAACAGAATGACACCGGATGCTACCTCTTGTTGGTGCCCGCCCATCCCCCTCCACCCCACTGTTGGCTTCCGTTGCGCTAGGGAATCGACTAAGACCCCCTCCATGGATCTCTCCTCGCTCCAGGCTTCCGGGATCGAGATGCTCCTCGCGGTAGCCCTTGGATTGCTGCTGCTCGTCCCGGTGCCCCTATTGCTGGAGAAGATTCTCCCTTTTTCGCTAAAGACGGCCATCCGTGGCAAGCGGAACAATGCAGTGAGCGTGATCTTGTTCTCCATCTTGTTGGGTCTGAGCATGATCATCCATGCCAGCCTGCAAGCAGAGGCGGGGCCGGTGGTTACGCCGGCAGCCGCTTCCTCGGCAGGGGGGGCTCCACCACCAGCCCGCTCGGTGGTGCCTCGACACACCACCCCACTTCGCTGAATCTGCATGGGAGCAACAAAATACCGGGGAGATGAGCACGTTGGGTGGTACAATACTGCCGAAGGAGATAGCCATGTACACCCTCTCGCTTGTCCGGGCTTCCTCGCTGTGGCTAGTGGTTTCTCTGGGCGTTGGTGGGCTCGTTGCGTGTGGAGGTACAGGTGGCTCCGAAGCGAACCTCTCTGGAGCGGCTGGCAAAGTTGGTAGGGGCGGCAAGGGTGGGGCGAGCGACAAGGGTGGTTCCGACGGAGGGGTAGCAGGGGAGTCCGGGCAAGAAGGTGGAGCGAATCCCGGAGGCTCCTCCGGGTTCCCTGGGGGAGCCGGAGGTAGCCCGGCCGGTAGCGGCGGTTCGTCCTCCGGGAGTGGTGGGAGCACTGCGGGGTTGGGCGGGTCGGATGCTGCTGGTTCTGGGGGAAGCAATGCGGGTTCAGGAGGCACTTCCGCTGGCTCCGGCGGCACTTCCGCTGGCTCCGGCGGCACTTCCGCTGGCTCCGGCGGCAGCGAGGCAGGTGTGGGGGGCACCGGGGGGAGCTTCGCAGGTTCGGGAGGGAGCGACGCAGGTTCCGGTGGCGGCGGGCAGCCCTTTTGCGCTGGCGACTCCAACATCGACAACGATGGAGATGGGTTCACGGAGGCGGATGGCGACTGCAATGACTGTGACCCCAACGCGAATCCGGGTGCCATCGACATCATCACCTACAACCCGGATGGTACGCCCGCGGATGTCCAGGCGGACGAGGACTGCGACGGGTCGCCCACGCTCCCCGGGCAGGATACCTGCGATCAGAACCTGGCGATCGACAGCAACGAGGCCCTGCACGGCGCCTTTGCGATGGATATTTGCAAGGTCGCCCAGGGTAACTCCTGGGGGATTCTCAAAGCCGAGTACGTCACCATCGACAACCAACCGCTGAGCCCCAACGGTCACCTGGGCCACGGATTGCTCACCAAGTTTGGCAGCGGCACATTTCCCCAAAGGGGAGCAAGCATGTTCGTAATCTCCTCGGGGACAGCCCGTGCCCCGGGAGACCCGGACTATGCTTCCCCGGGCGGCTTCACCCAGGGGTCCCAGGCTAGCCACCCACCGGGCTTCCCCCTTGAGTCCCCGAGTTGCCCGGGGGTCAAGACGGGGAATCCTTATGATTCGGTGGCCCTGAGGTTGACGCTACGGGCTCCGACCAACGCCAAGTCGTTTTCCTTCAAGTTTAGGTTTTTTACTTACGAGTATCCCAAGTACATCTGCTCGCAGTTCAATGACTTCTTCGCGGTCCTGATGGATCCGCCTCCACCGGATGTAAACCAGCTCAACAAGAACATTACCTTTGACAGCCAGAAGAACCCAGTCAGCGTCAACAATGCCTTCCTTGAGGTGTGTACCCCGGGGACCCACAAGGGTAAGTTCTTCCCCTGCCCCTCGGGGACCGGTGATCTCCAGGGAACAGGCTTTGAAACAGGCGGGGCCACGGTCTGGCTCCAGACCCAGGCCAACGTGGCCCCGGGGAGCACCTTCACGCTGACCTTCACCGCCTACGACTCTGGTGACCCTGTCCTTGACTCTACCGGGATTGTCGACGACTTCCGCTGGTCTGCTGAACCCGCCCAGGGGGGCACCTCCACGGGTAAGCCCTGAGTGTCCGACGTCAACTCCACGCCCCGGCGCCCCCATCCCTGGGCCCTCTTCCTCACTGTCTTCCTCATCGCCACCGCAGGCCTCGTCTACGAGCTGGTAGCTGGTGCCGTGGCCAGCTATGTCCTTGGCGATTCGGTCACCCAGTTCTCGCTGGTGATCGGACTCTACCTCTCCGCCCTCGGTTTCGGAGCCTACGCCTCGAAATTCGTCGAACACAGTGTAGCCCGCCGCTTCATCGACGTCGAGTTGGCCACCGCGCTCCTCGGAGGAGTCTCTGCACCGCTCCTTCTCTTTGCCTTTGCTCGTGGTGCTTCTTTCCACCTGGTGCTCTGGGGGGTCGTCCTTGGCACCGGCACGCTGGTCGGTTTGGAGCTCCCTCTGCTCATGCGCTTGCTCCGCGACCAGGTTGTCTTCAAGGATCTGGTCGCTACCGCCCTCCTATTCGACTACCTCGGAGCCCTAGCGGCTTCTGTGCTATTCGCCCTGCTGTTCGTCCCGAACCTAGGTCTGATCCGTACCAGTTTGCTCTTCGGCCTGCTCAACGCTCTCGTAGGGCTCGGCAGTACATGGCTGCTGGTGGATGAGCAAGGACAGTCTTTCCGGGGGGCCCGGCTCCGGGCGGCTGCGGTGGTGGCCTTCCTGCTCCTGCTGTTCTCGCAGGCAGAGCGCCTGACTCGGGCGGCGGAGGTCGCTTTCTATCCCGATCCGATCTGGTTCGCTGAGCAGAGCTCGTACCAGCGGATCGTGGTTTCCCGGGGACAGGCTGGATTCTCTCTTTTCCTTAACAACAATCTCCAATTTTCCTCCGCAGATGAGCATCGTTACCACGAGGCGTTGGTGCATCCGGTGATGGCAACGGTGCCAAATGCTCGCAGGGTGTTCATTGCAGGGGGAGGGGACGGGCTGGCTGCGCGGGAAGTGCTTCGTTATCCTGAAGTGGAGCGCATCCTCCTGGTGGATCTGGATCCCGCGATCACGCGCGCCAGTACAACGTTGGAGCTGCTGGCTGCGCAGAACCGGGGTGCCTTGGCGGACCGCAGGGTGCAGGTTGTCAACGACGATGCGATGAGCTACCTGGCGCGAACGGGGGAGCGCTTCGACGTGCTGATTGTTGACTTCCCAGACCCAAACAATCTGGCCCTTGGCAAGCTGTTCACCACTCGTTTTTACTCCATCGCTCGGGATCATTTGACACCCCAGGGAGCCATGGTCGTCCAGTCCACGAGCCCGTATTATTCCCGGGGTTCGTTCTGGTGCATTGTCCGTACGATGGAGGCCACAGGGCTCCAAGTGCATCCCTACCACGCCTTGGTTCCAACCTTTGGGGAGTGGGGCTTCGCGCTAGCTAGGGCCGAGCCCTTCTCGATCCCCCACGCTCCTCGTCTCGGCGGGCTACGTTTCCTCGATGGCGTCCAACTCCAGGCGCTTTTCCATTTCCCGCCGGATATGTCTCGGGTCGACGGCCCGGTGAATCGCCTCGACAACCAGGCGCTGGTGCGGCTCTATGAGCAAGAGATCGGGCGCTACACGGCCTTCTGAGTGCTTGCACTGAGCCCCCGATTCACGCCACCCTGCGGCCGTGGACGAAACCTGTACCGATCTGCTCCGCTTCCTTCAGGAATCTCCGACCCCGTACCACGCTGTGGAGAGCGCGCTGCGCCGGCTGACGGCGGTGGGGTTCTCCCGGCTCGACGAGGCCACCTCGTGGAGGGGGCTGGCGCCGGGGCGCTACGCGGTGATCCGGGGGGGCTCGTTGCTGGCGTTTGTCCTGCCGCCGGGGCCTGCCAGGGCCTTCCGGATCGCTGGAGCCCATACCGACAGCCCCAACCTTCGTCTGAAGTCCCGCCCCGAATATGCCAAAATGGGCTACCACCAGATTGGGGTCGAGGTATATGGGGGGGTGATCCTCAATTCCTGGCTGGATCGGGATCTGGGCCTCGCGGGTCGTATCGTTGTGCGCCAGAACGGAGAGCTGGAGACGCGGTTGCTGCAGGTCGACCGCCCCATCGCTCGCATCCCTCAGCTTGCCATCCACCTTGACCGGGAGGTGAACGATCGAGGGCTGGTCCTCCATCGGCAGGAGCACCTACCCCCGGTGCTTGGCCTCACTGGGGAGGACGCCCCCTCGGCTCTGCGCTCCCTCTGCGCCCGGGAGCTCGGTGTCACGCCAGACGATCTCCTTTCTTTTGACTTGATGCTCTATGACCTTACTCCCCCGGTGGTGGGCGGGCTCTCTGGGGAGTTTCTCTTCTCGGCACGCCTTGATAACCTGGCTATGTGCCACGCTAGCTTGGGTGCCCTGATCGCTGCTGCCGAGCAAGTCAGGGAGGGGGTTCCAATACCAGTGGTCGCCCTGTTCGACCACGAGGAAGTTGGGTCCAGTAGTGCTACCGGCGCTGGTGCCCCGCTGCTTCCGATGCTGCTCGAACGATTGGTGCTCGCCACCGGGGGGGATCGGGACGACTATCATGCCTCCCTTGCGCGTTCCCTTTGCGTATCGGCAGACATGGCCCACGCAGTTCATCCGAATTATCCTGAGCGCCATGAGACTCGACACCGTCCTGCGCTCAACGCTGGTCCTGTAGTCAAGCTCAACGCCCAGCAGCGCTACGCCACCTGTGGCCGTATGGCCTCTCTCTTTGACGAGCTCTGTCGACGCCGGGGCATCAAGGCTCAGTATTATGTACACCGTACCGACCTTCCCTGTGGTTCTACCATTGGCCCCATCACCGCGACCCTTCTGGGCATCCCTACGGTCGACGTGGGCTCCCCTATGCTGAGCATGCATTCAATCCGGGAGATGGCCGGCACAGCGGACCCGCGTCTGATGACCTCTGCTTTGACTGCCTTCCTAGAACATACGGGTGGCCTTTTACCGACAACCGTCCAGTGCGACGACCGCTCTTTGTTAGGTAGTAGGCGGAGGTGCCCTAGTTCCTCGACGAGCTGGGTAGGGAGGCTCCCTAGGGAGGCTCACAGGCCGACAATATTGTGACGCTCCGAGACATGGTGGCGCATTACGTCCCGCGTATCGACGATAAGCTGCGCCTCGCGGGCCATCCGTGGGTAGTCAAAGCTGTCGTGGTCGGTGACGATGACCAATGCGTCGTAGTCAGCAAAGGAGTCCTTGGGGTCAACGCCGCGTAGGTGGACGCCGTGCTCGTTGACCTCAGGAACATAGGGATCCGTGTAAGAGACATGGGCGCCGCGCTTCTTTAGCCCTGCAATGATATCGAAAGCGGGGGATTCGCGTACATCGGTGATGTTCTTCTTGTAGGCGATCCCAGCCACTAGGATGCGCGACCCGTTCAGCGGCTTCTTCCGATCGTTGAGTGCATCGACGACACGACCTACCACATACTCAGGCATGGAGCTATTGACCTCATCAGCCAGATCGATGAATTTGGCCTGTATTTTGAGGGCCCGGAGCTTCCAACTCAGGTAGAGGGGGTCGATCGGAATGCAATGACCCCCGAGGCCTGGCCCCGGGAAGAATGGCATGAAGCCAAAGGGTTTGGTGGCAGCAGCGCGGATAACCTCGAAGGGGTCGATACCAAGGTTGCGAGAGAACTGGGCCATCTCGTTGACGAGGCCAATGTTGACTGCCCGAAAGGTATTCTCCAACAGCTTGACCATTTCGGCTGTGTCGGTGCTCGACACGGGGACCACTTGGTCGATGATTTTGGAGTAAAGGGCCTGCCCTACCGCAAGGCAATGGGGGGTGGAGCCTCCCAGCACCTTGGGGGTATTGCGGGTGCCATAGTGTTTGTTCCCTGGGTCGACTCGCTCAGGGCTGAAGCAAACGAAGACATCCTGCCCCAGGACAAAGCCACGGGTCAGCGGGGGAACTAGGACTTCACGGGTAGTCCCTGGGTAGGTGGTGGATTCTAGGACGATGAGCATGTCCCGGTGCTGATGCTTGGCGATCTCCTCGGTAGCTGACAGGATGTAGCTGATGTCCGGCTCCTTGGTCTTGTTCAGCGGGGTGGGGACGCAGACGATGACGGCGTCCGCTTGAGCCAGGACGGTAGTGTCACAAGTAGCATCGGCGCGCCCCTCTTGGACGAGGGGCCCGAGGGTGGAGGAGGGAATATCTTCAATGTAGGATTCTCCTCCGTTGAACCTCCGAACCTTTTCCGGATCTTTATCGTACCCGGTCACGCGGAAGCCCGCACGGGCAAATTCCACAACCAGGGGGAGGCCAACATAGCCAATCCCGATGATGACGATGCGGGCAGCGCGTTGCTCGATCTTCTCGCTCAGTGTACTCACGTTCGTACCTTACCCTGCGAGGCCCTTGGCGGCCTCGTACCGCACTTCCGTTGCCAGCAAAGGGCCCCCCGTTCAGCAGAGCCTATCCTCACCAGGCCACCTCATATCCCTAGAACGGAAGGCGGTCGAGCGCGACAGGCTTGAGAGGCGCCCCGATCTGGGGCACAAAGCAACTCCGTGACGATTGAGACGGATGCCCTGGTGGGGGCAGTTCTTGCTGGGCGCTGGCGGTTGAAGCGCAAGCTAGGTGAGGGTGGGATGGGTGCAGTGTATGCTGCCGAGGGGGTCAACGGGGAAGGGGAAGTCGCTGTGAAAATCCTTCACAAGGAGTTCGTCAAGGAAGATCAGGTGGTTTCCCGATTCTATGCAGAGGCCGAGGCTTCCAAGCGGCTCAATCACCCGAACATCGCTCGGGTTTTTGAAAGCGGTACTGCCGAGAGCGGCGAGCCCTTTCTTGTCATGGAGCTCTTGCGAGGACAGCCCCTCGCGGACGCCTGCCCCGAGGGCTCCCGCCTCCCTGTCGCAGACGCCGCTCGTATCATGAAAGAGGTGCTTATAGCCCTTGCCGAAGCTCACCGCCAGGACATCGTCCACCGGGATCTGAAGCCCGACAACATCTTCCTTTGTGATGTCCCCGGGGGTGGACGTGTCGCAAAGCTCCTCGACTTCGGCATCGCCCGAGTGATCGACGCAGCCTCTGGTGGCGCCATGCGCAAGACCAAGACCGGGATGCTCCTCGGAACCCCAGGGTACATGAGCCCCGAACAGCTTCGGAACTCCAAAACCGTCGACCCACGGGGTGATCTCTGGTCTCTCTCTACGGTCTTCTACGAGATCCTCAGCGGGCGTGACCCTTACGGAGCCACCAACGACTTTGCTCGCCTCACCGCCGTCTTCACCCAGGATTCCATCCCCATCGACCGGGATGCCCCCGAACTCGCCCCTTGGCGAGAATTCTTCCAGCGAGCCTTCCAGCGAGACATCAACCTTCGCTTTCAGTCCGCCCAAGAGATGAGCGCTGCCATCGATGCCGTTCTGGAAGGACGTCCCTTGCCGGCCCCCGTCCAACCTAGCCCTCCTGCAGCTCCCCAGCAGCCGATCACGTCAACCTCTCCCACGTACACAAAGCCCTCTCCCCAAGATCAGCTTGCTCTCGCCAGCACCCAACCTTCTGGTTTCGTCGTCCCGGAAGCAGCCCTTGCAGCATCTCGTCAGTCTACCGCATCCTCCCTGGTGGTCCTGAGTCCTCCCCTGCCTGCTAGGCCTCCCGCCAGTCTCGCTATTCAGCCTTCCATCGGCTCGAACAAGCTTGTCTGGGCCCTCATCGTTGGAGTCCTCATCCTAGGTGCCGTGCTCGTTGGCCTTGCTGTCTGGGTACTCCGCAGCAACCCGTCTAGCCAAGAGTCCCCCCCAACTTCCACCACGGCAACTCCGTCTTCGGCAACAGGTAAACCTGCGGGAACGGTTTCCTCCCCACCCAAAACCCCTCCTGGGAAACGCTAAGCTCTCATCCTCGGTTCCGACCGAGGCATTGTGGGCTGGCGGTAGGATCGAGAGGAGCCGAGCCAATTGGAGCAGTTTTGCGTGCTCGGGTACATGACGCAAGTAAGCTTCTCGGAGGGTGATGTCCACAAAGCCCTCCGCTCGCTCCTCCAAGTGTCGCTCAATCTCGTTGAAGAGCTGGCGAGCCTCCTCCCACTGACCTTGGATCTGAGCAATCTGTGCTTGGAGTGGACGCAGCAACGCACGAACATCCATGAGAGGCGCCAACCCCTCCCCCATCGACGACGCCTGAGAGCAGAGTCTCAAAGCATCCTCTACCTTGCCCTGCGCTAGCTTTGCCTGCCCCAACAGCGCCAGCGCGCGGAGCTGATAGGGCAGGAACGACGAGAGCGCTCCCTGCGCTCGCTCTGCCTCCCGCACAGCTCCTTCCAGATCCGAGGAAGTAAGCAGAATCGATGCCAACGCGCACCGCGCTTCCCCCTCCAACAGCTTGGCACCCCGTCCTCCAAAGAACGAGGTAGCTTCTCGTACTGTTGACCTTGCCAGTTCGAAATCAGCCCCCCGCTGCAACGCCAACCCCAGGGCTACCTTACACCGTGCCTCCACCTCCGGCAGCGCCAGCCTCCTTGCCCACCCGAGCGCTTGCGTTGCCAGCAGCTCAGCCTCGAACGTCGCTCCTGCCTCTAGCAGATTCCGAGCAACCTCTGCCTCTGCCCCACAGGCCAATGCATCCTCTCCTGCCTCCCGGAAGGCAGCTACTGCTCCTTGTCGCAGGACCAAGCTTGCCGCCGGATACCCGGACAAGTCCGCCCGTAGGGCTCGCACCAGCAATAGCCTCCCTTGGAGTTCTGGCAGCGCAAGTGGCTCCGCAAGCTTCCCAAGAAGCTCGTCTGCTGTAGTGAACTTCCCTATGCGTAGTGCTGCCATGGCCCCCTGGAGAGCTGCTCTCCTCCACGTTGTCGTCATCCGTTCCGGCACTTGCCTCTGGATCCGATCTATCCCTGAAACTAGCCGCTTGATATCGCCCACCAACCCGCAGATCTCCACCAGCTCCCCTAGAATCGAGAGGTACTCCTCGCTGTCCCAGGCAACGCTTTCCAGACACCGGATCGCTGCCTTTCGGGCGTAGTTCCGATGACCTAGTTGGTTCAGTACCTTAAGCCGCAGCGACAGCAGCGGCCCTACCTCCTCGACCCCTGTGTTTTCCCCTCGCTCCAACCAAGACAACGCCTCCTCTGGTTCCCCCCGTTCGAGGAACTTACAGGCGACCCTTGTACAAAATTCGGTCATGCTCCTTGGATTGCCGGCCTGCTCCAAGTGAATGACAATCTGTTCCGGGGAAGCACCCACCTGCTCCAGCCAGCGGGCTGCGATTCGGTGCCCTTGCTGCCTGTCCTCCTCGGTCAACGACTGTAGAAGTGCTTGGCGTAGTCCCGGTTCCACGAACTCCAACTCGGTTTCCCCCGGAAACTGGGGAGGAAGGCGGGGGCGCAGGTGTCCTGCCTCCAGCAGCGAAGGCCAATCCACCGTAGCTTCCACAATAGCCTCCACCCCGGAGCGCCAGCTCTTTTCTCCGAAGAGTGCTGCCGCGCGGAGAGCAGCCCTGTGGCGAGGCTCCAGCTTATCTATCCGCTCCTGATAGACCACCAGCTCGGTGCTCTCCTCCCGTGATCCTTCTTCCCCTGTTCGGAGCTCTGCCGGAATGGTTGCGAACGCCTCCGGGTCCAGCAAGTATCCCTCCTTATCGCTTCCCAAAGGGAACTCCCCCTGGAGCAGCATCGCGGCCAGCTTGTCCAGCCGTACTCCCCGTGCTCCCTCCTTGCAGCGTCGCGCCTCCATCTGGAGCATTGCGGCCGCCCGATCGGGAAGATCACCTTGGGGAAGCAACCCCAGAAGCTCTCCTTGCCCCCCTGCCAGTACCAGAGGCCCCCGGGGGAATTTCCCCCGCTGCTCCAACGCCAGTCTCGCCATTCCCCGGATCTGCTCCAGCAGTGGACGATACGGATCGGCCACCACCATCGTGGTACCGTCCGGCAATACGACGGACTTCAACCCTGCCTTGCGAGCCAGCTTGCCCAGGGCCTCCCCCTGAATCAGAGCGTCCGCCCGGTCCACCACCATGCGACCCCCTAGCATCAGGAGTGCCTGGGGTCGCCGCTCTTGCTCCCCGAAACGGATGCGCCTTGGGGTCACGGGCGGGCGCTTCTGGAAGGCGTCCAGTCCCTGCAAGAGTCCTGCGCTATCGGCTGGGCGGCGCTCCGGTGTCTGGGCTAGTAGCAAGGCCAGAAGTTCGTCAGCCCACTCTGGAGCCGTAGGAACCTTCCCCTGTAGGCGAGGGGGCTCTCCTAGCAGCAACCGCGCCAACGCTGCTGCCGGGTACGCTCCGGAGAAGGCCCCTCGTCCCGTCACCAGTTCGTGGAGCAGCAGCCCCAGCAAGAACAAGTCGGAGCGGGCACCTACGGAACCTCCCAGAACCTGCTCCGGTGCCAGGTTGGCTTGAAGGTCCATGGAGGGAAGCACCCGAAGCCTCGGTCCCTTGGCTTCCAGGTAGCCTATCCCCGCGTCCAGCACCAGCACCCGTCCCTGCGGAGTGAGAAGCAGGTTGGCTGGGCTGATCCCCAGGTGGGCTACCCCCTCCTGGTGCAGGGGCTCCAGCGCCTTGGCCACTGCCCGGAGAAGAGTCACCGCTTCAGCCCAGACCATGGACTCCCGCCACAGCCTTACCTCCATGGTTTCCCCCTCTAGCCAGGGCCGAACAAAGTACCAAAAGCCATCCTCTTGGCCAAAGCAGAGGGGGCGGACCAGGGAGGGCGTATCCAGGTCAAGAATGACCTTGAGTGGCTGGGGGAGCTTCTTTGCCCGGATTCGCTGACCATCCAGGGTTTTGACTACGACGAGCTGCTGAGCAACCTGGTCCTGCCCCCGGAAGGTAACCCCACAGGGCCCGGACCCAAGTTGTCCCTGGAGCAAAAAGCGCCCTGCTACCAGCTTCCCGCTGCGCACCGGGGGAGTATCGTCCCCAGCAGTAGGGAAGTCCAAATGCTTGCCGCACCGGGGGAGCGGGGTCAGAGCGGGAGGCGATGACCTCCC
>JANWXX010000085.1 GCA_025057345.1 Polyangiaceae bacterium
CGCGCGCCACTCTCCCGACTCCACCCACAGATGAGGCACCAACATAACCTTCAGCCCTACCTCATGCGCTTGCCGGATCGCCTCTAGAACGTCCCGCCGATTCTGCACAAAGGGAACCTCGAAGGAGAAATCTACTCCTGTGGGCTTCCGGTTCAGCACCCTTCCAAAAGGAGTGATGCTGACCCAGGTTGCTCCCAGGGAGATGGCCTCTTGGAGCATGCGCCGGTAGGGAGCGGACCCATATCCCTTTCCGGGATGGCGGGTATTTTCGATGGGGCCAATGGTCAGGCCTCGGCAGGGGGACAGCCCTGCATCATACCAACCCGTGGGACCAGGCCAGGGTCGCGGTCGGGCGTGCCCTGTTCCCGAAAGCAGCAGGGAGAACAAAAGAAAGGGGAGGAAGAACCTTGGCAACGGAAATATCCTTGTATCGCGCAGAATACTACCTTGGAGTACTCTGGTCGGCATGGCAACCAAGAGCGGGGTGCGAGAGCGAATCCTGGATGCGGCGGTAGCTCTCCTGCAAGATGCAGGGGTAAAACGGTTGGCGCAGCCCCAGGTTGCGCGTGCGGCCAAGGTACCTCAGGGGCACCTGACCTACTACTTTCCAAAGAAAGCGGACATGCTAATGGGAGTAGCGGCCAGGTTTTTGGAGATGCTGGCGCGAGATGCCGTGGCAGATGCTCCCTCTCCCGGGGAGCAACTGGCTAAGCTGGCTGCGGTGATGACGCGGCTGGTGAAGGACCGGGCACGGACAAGGATGCTCTTGGGGTTGCTCGTGGAGGCAGACAGTGAGGAAGAACTGAGGCTAGCTATGCAGAATGGAGCCGCCTTCGTCCGGGGGAGCTTGGCGACAGCCTTCCAGCTACCGCAGGATGGGCCGGAGGCTCATTTGGCACTTGCGCTTTTCTGGGGGTTGGGGCTGCAGCAGTTCCTGATGGGCGAGGCAAGAACTGCGAAGGAAACGGAGGAACTGGTCAACCGGGCCATCAGGATGATCCAGCAGTCGGCCCAGGGCTGAGCTTCAGGGTTTCTTGAAGAGCCCCCCCAGAAGTCCCTTCGCACCACCCGTTGCGTTACGTTTCACGTCACCAGTCTCGCTGCGTTTTGCCCCACCGTTGGTTTCGCTACGGGAACCACTACGCATCTCATAGAGGCGGACTTCACGGGCAGCATCAATATGGCGGGGGTCAAGCTCAAGAAGCTTGCGGAAGTCGAGGATAGCCAGCCCATCCTTGCCGAGACGCTTGAGGAGGGAGCCGCGGTACCAAAGAGAGCGCTGATGATTGGGAAACCCGTGGAGAGCGGTATCTAGGAGGCGAATGCTGGCGGCAATATCGTCGGGAGAAGCGGTGGGCTTGCAGGCGCGGATCCAGGCAAGGATCGACAGGTAATCGGGCTGCTCGCTGTCTTTCTCGACCGCAGACTGAGCGAATCGCTCGGCTCCCGCAAGGTCACCCTTTTTGAGCAGGATCTCCGCCTTACGGTACTCGTTCTGGGCCTCCAGCGCCCGGGTGACCTTAGCCTGCTCCTCGGGAGAGCCCCCACCTTGCTCAAGCAATTTGACATACTCAGCGCGCTTGCTTGGGTTCGAGAGCGTTTGGAAGGCCTCGTGGATGTGGGCGAAGATCCGGCTGCTTTGTTCTCGGAGGTCTGCAAGCTGGGGAGGAAGCCGATCTGGGTGCCAGATCTTAGCAAGGTTGAGAAACGCGGCATGGACCGCAGCGGGTGGAGCATCCTCCGGCACGCCAAGCATCGTAAAGAAGTTCTCCGTCTCGATGGTTGCGGCGCGGGTGAGAACCTCCTGGCGTCGGGCCTCTAGTTCCGGTGAGAGAGGCTTGGACACGGGTTGCTCTTGTCTCTCGGGGAAGAGTTCGGCCAACACCGAGGGGAGAGGAGCGGTCTGTTGGCGGGGGGGGTTCACCTCAACAATCCCTCCTCCCTTCTGGATATTTGGTAGTTTGAGGCGCCCCACGGCAGCTCGCTCGGCCTCTGTAGTTGAGGTGAGGTTAGCAGGGGCTTCAATGCCCAGCGGAGGCTTCTGATTCCCCCCCAAGTCCAGGTGACGCGTAAGTAGAAAGGTGTAGATCACCTGACGTACCACCGTGGGAGATGCGACGCCGGCTTCCTCAAGCTGGGTCAGCGACATCGGTTTGACCCGAAGCAAATCGAGTACGGCGCGCCCTCGGTCGCTTAGTCCAAAGCGACGGAAATCAACGCCCATGCAAAGCTTGAGTGGGCGTTCGCCCAGGGTCGCTAGCGTCGCGTTCATCCGTGCCTGGTCTCCCCCCAGAGAGATTCCTGCGTGAAGCACCGCCAGTATATCCACGGGGACTGGTTCTGTGCCGCCCCAGGCTTCCAGCAGATCCTTCTCGTAGAATCCGTACGCCGTCCCTCCTGGCAAGGAGAACAGGTATACTAGCTTCCTCTGCCACTGGAGCTTCAGCGTCTCGACCAACTTCATGTACGGTAGCTTACCCTCCTCCACCAGGGTCTTGCCCAAGGGCATACCAAGGGTCTGGGAAGCCACCAACGCATCCTCCACGTTGGGCAGGCTTATGAGACCCTGCTCTACCAGGAGCTTCCCCAGAAGAGCTACCGAGGTTCCGGTCTTGACCTTCACTGGAACCCCACGCTGAAATAGCACCGCATGGCGGAGGTTCTCTGGATCCTGCAGCACCAGCGTTCCAGAAAGGGTGTGGTCCAGGCAGTAGACCAACAAATGTGTGAGTGGGGTACGCTCCAAGGTACCGGTAGCGACAGCGACCAGCGTAGACACGGAACCTGAGTCTACACGGAGGGGGGGTTTACGTAGAGGGGTTCTCCCTACCCCCCAAGAGCCAACCGGTGCAACAGCAGTCCTACCCCATACGAAGCCCCATTGGCCAGCGCCGCAGTCCCCAAGGCTCGCCTACCCCCAAGACCCTGAAACGCTAGAGTATAAAAGAGCATTTCTGAACACACCGCCCAGCTTTCGGAGAGAATGAGGGTATTTTCAGAACCCATGCGGAGCTCTGGAAAGAGGAACCATACCGCCGGATGGCTAGCCATTTGAGCAAAGAAGATCAGACCGGCACGACGTGGGAGGGAGGGCTCATAGCGTCGGAGCAAGAAGCCTGCCACAAGGAGTTCAACGCCCACCGTAAGGAGGAACGCTCGGAGCCAGGCGACGACGTAGAGCATAAGCCACTCTACCGCGGAATATCGGCGCCCCCTCGGGTATTTGGCTGGTCCCTTATGCTGCGCTGGTCAACGCGGAACTAGGGTGCCTCGGCAAGCTGCCAATCCGAGCCATCCTCCAAGAGAGTCAAAGGATACCCCTTCCGACGGCTGGCTGGTCAAGGCATCCAAGGCAGGGGAGTTGACCACATGGCCCTGGCGGTGGGGTTTTCTCAAGGGGGTATATTGACAACTGGAGAGTATGAACCGACGATGCTAATCAAAATTACCTCCAACCCTCTCTCCTAGACGAACTCCCGTGGCGCCCCTCCGAGTTGAAGTTGCAGGCGAGACCAACGTTGGTCGAAAACGTTCTCTGAACGAAGATAACTTCTGCATCCTGAGTGAGACCGGGCTCTACCTGGTCGCCGACGGGATGGGTGGCCATGCATCCGGCGAGATCGCCTCGAAGCTGGCCATTGACACCATCCGCGAGTTCTACGAGCGCACTGCTGACGATCCTGAGCGGACCTGGCCTTATAAGATGGACAAAGCCAAAGGCTACGAAGAAAACCGCCTGATCACGGCAGTGAAGCTAGCCAATCTGCGAATCTTTGAGCAGGCTCAGCGTGACGCGAAATCGCGCGGCATGGGGACGACCATCGTGTCCATCTTCACCGTCGAGAACGGTGTCTACTGCGCCCACGTAGGGGACAGTCGCATCTACCGGATTCGAGATGGGAAGATTGAGCAGATGACCGAAGATCACTCCCTGCTCAACGACTACATCAAGATGAAGCACCTGACACCAGAGGAGATTGCCAACTTTCCTCACAAAAACGTTATCGTACGGGCCCTTGGCATGAAAGAAACGGTCAAGGTGGATACCCGCTACGAAACCCCGCTCGCCGGTGACACGTACCTGCTGTGCTCCGATGGTCTCTGCGGTCCGGTGAACGACAACGACATCCTCAACATCATCATTACTTCTCCCGATCTCAAAACGGCTTCCCGTCGGCTGATCGACAAGGCCAACGAGAACGGCGGCCCAGACAACATCACCGCCGTACTCGCCCGCTGGGTTGCCTGAGCTAAAAGCCCTACCATGCGGCGCACCATCTCCGCGTGAGGATGCCCCTGGAAGCGCCGCAAGAACAGCCGTGCTCGCATCTTCGCTTCCTGGTGTCGACCTAGGCGGATCATCGACCGGATGACGATGACTTCCCGGTCCGCGTAGAGCTTACCCTGTTGAAAGCGCAGGTGGCCTTCCTCGGCCATCTGGAGCGCTTGCTGAGGATCGGTTTGAGCCCGAAGCAGATCGAGGTGCGCTGATTCGTCCGGAGAAGCCGCTGAGGGAAGTGGCTCGGCAGCGGCTGGAGGTGGAGAGGGTTCCGGAGAGGCCAGCAACCAGAGGATAGCGCCCAGAATCCCTAGCGTGGAAAGTCCGGCCAGGAACAAGGAGGAGGTCGAGAGGCGAGCCATGCGTCAAGAGCGGCGAGTCCACTCGGTGGACTCGACCACTGGGAGCTGCAGAGCGCGCTCTCGTTCCAGGTCGAGATTCCCCACGTGGAGGGAGAGGGGTGCCTGGACCCACTTGTAGATGCTCTGAACGAAGAGGCGAACGAACTTCTGGACCCAGGCCTCGTGGGTCCCTGGAGGGTCGTTGGGAAACATGCTGCCAAGCACCCTGACGATCTCCGGGGGATCGAGCTTTTCCCCAGCGTAGAGGTAGAAGCAAGCATCAAGGACACGATAGGGCATCAGCTCATCTTCTCCCCGCTGGTTGCTGGCAAGCTCAGGACCCGCAGGAGCCTCGAAGCAGAGGCGGATTCCCTCATACCCGGCAGACTCCAGGAGGTACTCCAGCAGCAGGATGACCACCGTCTTGGGCACGTTAGCGAGCACGGCCAGGGCCCCTTCCAGATCACCGCCGATGGTGGTGTAGCCCATGGCCTTCTCGGACATGTTCCCAGTCTGGAGGAAGAGGAAGCCGGAGCTGTTGGACCAGTTCCACATGCGCATGCCACGGAGCCTCGCTTGGATGTTCTCCCGGGTGATCTTGCTGACCTGACCATCAGGGCCCAGCATGGCTTGGGTAATCTCCTCCTCCCGCTGGAAGGCTTCATCAATAGGGATGATGGAGAAGCGAGCGCCCAACTCCTCGGCAATGCGAGCAGCAGCTCCTCGAGTCTGGTCGCTGGAGAAGCGTGACGGCATGTAGAAGCAGTGGAGGTGCTCACGGATGGCCTTCTTCTGCTCGTCCTCGGACAAGTGAGCGAAGCGGCGGGTGAGGTAGCGGTGAGCAATGAGAAGCGTGAGAAGCGAGTCACGCCCCCCCGAAAGTGCCACCCCAATGCCCTTGAAGGTGCCGATCTTCTCGTAGTAGTCCCCAATACCAAGAGCAAGGGCGTCGAGGAGATCCTCGCAGAAGTCAGCGCGCGGGGTACGGTGAACTGGCAGGCCAGGAAGGAAGAAGGAACCACTAGAGGGCACCGGGTACTCCAGCCGGGACCGATCCGGGGTAGGCGCATCTACCCGGACGTGGTAGACACCTGGCTCAGCAGCCCGGTAGGCTACAGCATCCAGGCGCCAGGTGGTGCTCTCAGTGCGAAGGCGTGCGGTACGGTCGAGATCAACGTTCTGGGCAATCCAGGTGGAGCGAAACCGGGGGGCCTCTGCTAGCGGACGACCATTAGAAAAGATGAACCCGCCACCGTCGAAAATCAGCCCATCGTTGGCGCCGACGAGATTGACGTACACCAAGGAGCATTGGTTATCGCTGGAGCGTGTGGCCAGCATCTCCCTCCGTGTGCCCATGATCCCGGTACGGAAGGGTGAGGCAGAGAGGTTGATCACCAGCTCGGCTCCGGCGTAGCAACGTCGTCGCATGGGCCCATCCGGGGACCAACCATCTTCACAGATCTCGACGGCGAAGGTGCCGAAATCCATGTCAAAGACCAGATCTCCGAAGGGAATGTCGCCAATCCTGTCGACACGCCCCGGGGTGCCTGGCGAGAAGGTTCGTAGCTCATAGAAAACGTTGTACGTAGGAAGCTTTTCTTTAGGGACAATGCCCACTACCCTCCCGCGGTGCGTCACCCCAGCACAGTTGAATAGGTGCCCCCGGAACGCCACGGTCAGCCCGAGCACCACCACCATCCCCGAGCTGGCTGTCTGCGCCGCAATCTTTTGGAGCCCCAACCACTGGGCCTCGACGAAGCCCCGCCACTGCACCAGATCCTCCGAAGGGTAGCCCCCAAGCACCTGCTCCGGAAGACAAGCAACGGTAACCCCTGCGGCCTCCATCTCGGCTAGGACGTCCAGGCACCGTGCCAAGTTGCTTGCCACTGCGCCCACCGTGGCGTTGACGCACGCTATCCCGATCTTCACAAGTCGCATCGGAGGGACGCTAGGCGATTCATCGTAGGGCTTTCAAGAGTGTGCTGATGCTGTCAGCATGCGCCTTCGAGGCCAGCATGAAGGTCATCAGGAAAGTCGATCTAATCAAAACCAACGGATTCAGGGGCCTCCGGCTGGAGCTCTCTCTCTGCGAACAAAGTGCTGGGCGCTTCGTCGTCAATTATCGCCAAGAGCTTGCCGATGGAACCTTCTACGACAGCTCCCTCACCGTGTACCCAGTCTCCTTGGCCGAGGCCGAGCATATCTTCGACCGGACCCTCAGCAATAAGCTGACCTGGGAGGGATATCAACAACTCCAGCCGATCCATCCACTCTTGATGGTTTCTCCTTCCGATGTTTCCACTCCGCCACCTACCTCCTGGTCCACATCCTCCACCCACGCAGCATCCTCGCCGACAGCGGTTCCCTCAGAAACCAGCAGGGAGAGTTCCCGAACTTCTCCTGAAGAGAGGAAGAAGCGTGCCCGCAGACGTCGTTATGAGCGGCAGATCTTGGTGGATCTTCAGCTTTGCACCGGCAACAAGAGGAGCACCGCTGATCCAGAGCCCGGGTGGCTGTGCTGGAGGGCGGGGTTGCTCCAGCTTCGGGAGGCAGAACTTGCGCTACTGGTGCTAGCTCGTTCTGCTGTGCCTGCCCGCGCTGCCGCTGCGGTGTGGGCCCTGGGGCGCTGCGGTACCCAACAGGCGATCCCAACGCTCAGAGCGCTCCATGCCGAGAAGAATCACCCCGAGCAGGTTCGCTGGGCCGCTGCTGAGGCGCTGCTAGCGCTCTCCCGCGAGGAAGCACGAGCCGAGTTTCGTGCAGCACTTCGAGGCACGCTCCCCCAAGAATTGCAGGCGCTGAGCTTTGAGAGTGATCCGAAGGCCTTCCAGCTCGCTCTCTCCTCCTACCTCACCCGTGGCACTGCCGAAGCCCATGATGTAGTTTCCTTGCTCTACCAAATCGGTGATCCCGTAAGCCGCCCGGCGCTCTTGGGCTACATCCGATCTGTCCCACTCGCGCCGCCGGGCTTCCGGCAGATCCGTAAGCTGATGAAAGCAGCGGAATTTCGAAGAGATGCAGAGGTCTTTGGCCTTATCGCCTACCGTCTGGAAACCACCAAGGAAACCTTCTCATCGCCCCGCTGGGGAGATCCCTTCCAGGAAGAGCTGGCTTCAGGCAAGCGCGCTTACGGCTCGCGTACCCGGACGTACCTCCGGCGCCGGGTCTGGCGTCTGCTCCGCTCCCTGGGTTCGGTGGGCGACGAGGATTTCGTACCTATGGCGGTCGGTGTTCTCTTGCCCTTCTCCGATAGCGATGGTCGCAAACCCTACCAGATTGACCGCTACGATCACGAGCAAAAGAGGGTTGTTTCTATCGAATATAGCCCCTTTGCCTCCTTCTATGCCTTCAACAAGCTGCTCTACCGTCATAGCGAGCGTGTTCTAGAGGCCAACCGACTTCTCCACCGGACTCGGGGAGAATGCTCTCTTCAGAAGATACCCCGCGCACCTCGTGAAGAAGCGTTTCCAGAGCTATGGCGAGCACGACCCGAGGGGCTATTGCATCTCTTGGACGAGAGCCGCTGTAGCTTGATCCACGAATTTGCGGCTCTAGCGCTGGCAGACTGCAAGGCATTTTGCGACCAGATGAGCCCGGATATGCTGCGGATGCTCCTGGGAAAGCCCTACGAACCGACAGCTAAGCTGGGCTTCGAACTGGTGGCGAGGCGCTACAAGCCCGAACAGCCCGACCTCGACCTGCTGGCTGCAACAGCCACCTGCATATATGCCCCAGCCCGCCAGCAGGCCCTCCAGTGGCTTACCTCTCATGAACGGTTGCTCGCCCAACATACGTCCGCCCTCGCTACGATGCTTCTATCCCGCTATGCGGATGTGCAGCAAGCTGCAGAGAAGATCCTAGAGAGAGCACAACTCCCAGAATCATCCCTACAGACCCTGCTGATGCGTGTGATCGTTGGGCTCCTCGCTTTCGGCTCTGGGGACGAGGAGCAAGCAGCTCGAGTACGTAGCCTGCTCGTCAAGCACTTGGGTTCTTGCTTGGGGATTCTTCCCGAAGGAGTTGTTCAGGACCTCCTTCGGCACCCGCTGGCAGAGGTCCAGGCGGTGGGGGGGGAAGCGCTGATCCTGGCCGCCACGACCCCTTCGGACGAGAGAATCGAGAACCTTCTGGCGAGCCCCCACGAAATTGTTCGCAGAACAGGGACGAGGCTGCTGGAGAAACTGCCGGACGCCGCGTTGCTCCAGCGGTCGTTGCTCCTTGCCCGGCTGCTGGCCCACGTTCAGCCGGATCTGCGGTCTGCAGGTCTCCAACTCAGCCGCCGGCTCGCAGAGGCTTACCCGCCCTTCCGGGAGCGGCTGTGCGAGCTACTGGTGGATGCGCTACTGCGCCACAAGCTATCCCAGGGTGCTGCGGATTTCCTCTTCCGCGTGCTCAGCGAGGATTGGAAGCCAGCACTGGTGAATCTCCCGGCTAAGCGCATCACCCGCATGCTTCGGTCCAACAACCGTCAAGCACAGGAGCTAGGGGCGAGGCTCGTGTTGGAGCACGACCTAGCAGACGCCTTCGAGATAGATGACCTAACCCAGCTCTGCGACCAGGAGACACTGGCCGTGCGGAAGATCGGGTGGCAGCTGTTGGAGGCGAACCTAGCGCGCGTCAAGGCGGACATGGCTGGAGCGATCCGAGTGCTCGACTCCCCGTGGGAAGATACCCGAGCGTGGGCGTTCCGGTTCTTCCGAGAGCAGCTCTCCGGGGAGGACTTCACCCTGGACGTGCTCGTGGCGATCCACGACAGCGTAAGGCCCGACGTACAGGCGTTCGGGCGGGAGATGCTGGAGCTTCACTTCCGAGAGGAGGAGGGGCCGACACTCATGCTCAGGCTCTCCGAACACCCGAGCCCCGCAGCGCACCTGCTGGTAACCAACTACCTTGATCGCTTCGCTGCAGGAAATGCAAGCTACATTCGGGGATTGATGCCGTATTTCTGCACGGTGCTGGGGCAAGTGAATCGGGGTCGAGTGGCGAGGCTGCGGGTGATCGACTTCCTGAGGAGGGAGGCGATCGCCAGCGAGGAGGTGGCAGAGGAAATCATCCCACTCTTGTACCGAACCACGGCTTCCATCGCCATCGAAACCCGGGCACTGGCGCTAGAGGCCCTTGCAGCCATTGGTCGCGCTCATCCCTCGCTGAAACTCCCAATCATGAAGATCGCCCCGGAGGTTCGTCATGGAGTTTCGTTATGCATACTACGGTACTTCCGCGATCGAGAATCGTGGGGATCGCACTTCGATGTCCTTCGCCCCAGACGTGAATCGGGAGCCTACCTACTTTTCGGGAGAGCTGGGCCAGGGAGTGAGCTTCCGGGAGGCGATCAGTGCCCTTCACGACGTAGTCATAAGCGACCTGCGCTACCAACCGAAAGACAAGACTGCTTACCAAGAGTGGGCAGCACGGCGGGACGAGCGAGAGCTCCAGCAGATCCTAGCGTCGCACAAAGAAACTGCAGAGAAGATCAAAAAGCTCTACGTGGAGCTGGCGGAGCTCCGACGGCGCTCTCACGAGCGGCGGCGTGGCTTCGAGAAGGCAAAACGAGAATACTTCCACTTCCTCTACCAGCGAGATTACAACGCGTGGTTGGTCCTCGACCCGGTGATCACGGTACACCCGGACGAAATCTCCTTCGAGTGCTTCAGCCAGGACGAGTCCACCTACGGACGTATGGCCCTAGGCTACGGAATGTTCAAGAGCATCGAGGAGCATGCTTGCGGAACAACCAACATCGACTACTCGGACGGGCTCTACCAAGAGTTTCAGAAGATCCGTAGCTACAAGACAACAAGGTTGAAGGTGGACCCAGGCGGCTTCGACATGAAGACCGACGGTGAAGCAGACATTCGCGAGGTGAAGATCGACCTTCCAGACTCGTGGGTGCGTGGGTTCCTCCAGGTCAGCTCCGCAATGACACTGCCGGCGGTGACCTTCTCTCTCCACCCGGTGGACATGCAGAACGTCTGCCATATCCTGCGCCGTCATCGGGAGCAGGTGGGCCCACGCTCGCTGCGCTTCCACCTCATGCCGGGGCAGCCGGTGCGCATGGTGTTCGAGCCCTGGGAATATGAGGTGCTTTGTCGACGCTCTCTCTTCGAAGGGAGCCGGCCGCACGAGATCCGTACCTGGGGCCGGCGTAGGCTGTTGGTGCTGGAGCGGCTCATCCCCCTAGCGCGGCGCTTTCAGGTTCACCTCTTGGGGACCGGGCTCCCTGCCTTCTACGTAGCTGATCTCGGGGATATGAGCTTCACCCTAGGATTGAGCGGATGGACCAGCAACGACTGGTCTCGGGCGGGGCACTTCGACTTGCTGGCCCCCCGTAAGGAGGTCGATGAATTCACTCGGCGTCGAGTGTTCGAGGGGCTAAAGAAGCGCTGGTTCGCAGCACCCGAGGATCTCGCATCGCAACTGGAATTGCCCCGATCCGCAGTATTGGGAGCACTGGGGGCTTACACTCAAGCAGGATGTGTCATCTTTGACATCCACCGAGGAGTTTACCGAGCCCGAGAACTCTGTCGCGATCCGTTGCCTTTGGAAAAGCTTCGCTTCTCCAGCGAGCGCGAGGAGCAGGCCTCCCTCCTTGTAGCGGCGAGCGGCGTCGACCAGATCAAGGCCCAACACACCCCCGAGCGGGCCTTGTGCCTCGAAGGTCGGGTCAGATCCCAAGGGAAGGTCTTCTTGCCGTCGTTGCTCATCGACCCCGATCTACGTATCGTGGAGGCGCGTTGCTCGTGTAACTTCTTCCGGCAAAACCAACTCTTCCAGGGGCCCTGTAACCACATGATTGCTTTGCGTTTGGCTCATTCCAGGCATATCCTCTCGTGACTTCTCTCTCTTGCTCCCTTCCTCGGAGGGCTCGCCTGCACGTCGACGGGAACGTCTTGCAACCCGGGCGGTGGATCGCCGCCCTTGCTACCTGGTTTCTCATGCATCCCTGGCCCGATCTCCACTGTGCTAGGTGCGCTAGCCTCCGCTTGAGGCGGTGGTCCCCACGCGCTACGCACGTGGAGCTCAGAGCGGAGGCTAGCGCACCTAGCTTGAGTTGATCGAGCCAGGCGCGAGCGTCTTTCGAAGCCAACCGTCGCCGTGCAGGCCGGCCTTTCGAGAGGTTGGCCTATGACCGATAGCTACCGACCCAAGACCCGCCAGGAGATCTACGACCGCATCCGAGCGACTTCCAAGGACGAATACATCCTGGAAGAGATGGTGCGCCTCGGCTTCTGGCCCGCCCAGGGTGTGCTCCCTAGCGACCCCGCCGACGAGGTCCGCCGCATGGGAGAAATCCAGCAGGAGCTCCGGAAGCTCCGAGAACAACTTGATCGCTCTGCCGACCTGGATGCGCTCCGTCGCGAGCTTCGGGAGCAACGCCTGCGTGAGTCAAAAGACAAGCAACACAAGACCAAGGAGCAGCGAGAAATCGACCGGAAGGCCCGTGCTGAGGCATGGGCCCGACGCAAGCATCGCGAGTTGCTCTATTTGGGCGAGGGCGTCTCCAGCGGCCTGTCTCGGACCAAGGGCGACCCTGAGCGGCTGCGTCAGCATGGCCTCCCTGTATTTTCCGATCCCGCCGACCTTGCTCAGCAAATGGGTCTTTCCCTCGAGGAACTGCGCTTCCTCGCATTTCACCGAAAGGTTTCGAAGATCCACCACTATGCACGCTTCATCCTCCCCAAAAAGACAGGAGGTGAGCGGATCATTTCTGCGCCCATGCCGCGGCTCAAGAAGGTCCAGCGGTGGATCCTCGACAACCTACTGAAGAAGATTCCAGTCCACGATGCTGCTCACGGGTTCCGCGATGGCCGCTCCATCGTCACCAACGCCACCCCTCATCTCCGTGCTGCCGTTGTCGTCAACCTTGACCTGCAAGATTTCTTCCCCTCGGTGAACTACCAGCGCGTTCGAGGCATCTTTCGGTCCCTCGGTTACTCTGATGCCATTGCTACTCCTCTTGCACTCCTCTGCACGGAGGCCGAGGTCGACGTCTTCGACCTGGACGGGGAGCACTACTTTGTTGCTAGTGGTCCCCGGAAGCTCCCCCAGGGAGCACCCACCAGCCCTGCCCTTACCAACTTGATCTGCAGCCGTCTTGATCGCAGGCTTTGTTGCATCGCAAACCGTATGGGGTTTGTCTACACTCGCTATGCCGACGATCTCACCTTCTCCGCACAAGGGTTTTCACCTTCCGATGGTGCCCCTCGGCTAGCCCCCAATGTGGGTCCTTTGCTCCGCCGCGTCCGCTGGGTCATCCAAGCAGAGGGTTTCCGGGTTCACCCAAACAAGACCCGTATACTCCACCGCTCACGACGCCAGGAGGTGACCGGTATCGTCGTCAACCAGCGGCTCAGCGTAGATCGAGAGACTCTCCGGAAGTTCCGGGCGCTCCTCTTTCAGATCGAGAAGGATGGGCCCGAGGGGAAGCACTGGGGCGCCGGAGGCGATGTCCTGGCGGCTGCGGTCGGCTACGCCAACTTCGTCGCCATGGTCACCCCCGATAAGGGCCGCCCCCTCCGTGCCCGCGCTCTTGCTCTCCAGGCCCGCTGGGGCAAGGGGAAGCTCACTACCTCGCCAACCCACAAGATTACTTCTCCAGAACCCCCGCCTGAAACGCCCCTGCCCGAGCCGACCCCCAAGAAAAAGTAGTGGAAGTTGTTTTGAAAAGATATCTCTCGCCCTCGGCGCTCAGAGCTTCTTTACCTGCACCACGTCGAGAAAGGCGCCACCGGTCATTCCGATGCCCATGCCCCCCTCATCGACGCTGCCGTGAACCTCGAAGCGAGCGCCATGTTGCAAGGCCTTACCATCGACACCGCGGAGCTGGTAACGGGCACCGCCATCGGTTTCCAACTCCCAGAAGCCGCCTTCGAGGGGGTTGTGCCTGATGACACCCGAGTAGATCGCGCTGCTCATACGTACCTCCAGAGCCTACAAGTATAGCCCGCTTGTAGGACGAGGCACGGAGGGACGGGGACCGCTCTGTCGACGCGACCCGGGGCCAGTGCTAATCGGCACCCATGTCCAAGCCACGGGTCCGCTTTGCGCCCTCGCCCACCGGGTACCTCCACATCGGTGGCGCCCGCACTGCGCTATTCAACTGGCTCTACGCTCGCAAGCATGGAGGTCAGTTTATCCTCCGTATCGAGGATACAGACCAGGCACGAAGCACCGAAGAGAGCTTGCGAGCGATCCTGGAGTCGATGCGCTGGCTGGGGCTTGACTGGGACGAGGGCCCCGGCGTTGGTGGTCCTCACGGCCCCTACACCCAGACCGAGCGCAGGGCGCTCTACCAAGAATTTGCTGACCGAATGGTCCGTGAAGGCACCGCCTACCGATGCTATGCCACCAAAGAGGAGCTGGATGCCCTTCGCAAGCAGCTCCCCCCCAAGGAGCAAGATCGTTT
>JANWXX010000086.1 GCA_025057345.1 Polyangiaceae bacterium
ACCGCCATGGACGCCCGCGTACCGCCGTCTTCGATGCCTCGGGTCAAGTCCTGTGGTCTCCTTTTGTTCCGCGACGGACCTCCAAAATCCTTCTTGTTGATGAAGCTCCCTGGGCGCTACGACCTGCCCAAGGGTCACCTGGAAGGGTTGGAAACCGAGCTTGAGTGTGCTTTGCGGGAGTTGCAGGAGGAAACCGGGATCTCCCCGGAAAGCGTCGAGCTAGACCCGAATTTTCGCTACACCGAAACCTACTTTCCACGCTACCGTCGTTTTGGAGGTCGCAGGGTCGAAAAAACCTTGGTGATCTTCCTTGGGCGGCTGACCAAGCCCGTGACTCGACTCCGGTTGACGGAGCATGACTCCTGGGAGTGGTTCCCCTGGCCTCCTTACCGCCGTCTCCAGCACCGGACCATCGATCCGCTACTGGCGCAGGTAGCATCCCACTGGGCCCGCCAAGATGGCACCCAAGACGTCGAGGATGACGGCGAGGAAGCTCGCCCCCGACAGGTGCTTGCTTGCAGTAAGCGTTGAGGGAACGGTCCTTATCCATGCCACTGCTTCAAGCCCTCCTGGATGCCTTCGAGGAGATCGCCCCCCCTCGCCTCGCTGAACCTTGGGATAACGTGGGCCTCCTTGCTGGTGACCCCTCTGCACCGCTCCGTCGTCTGCTGCTCACCATCGACTATACCCCTGTCGTGGCCCAGGAAGCCCGCTCTCTTGGCTGCCAGGCGGTCGTCTCCTATCATCCCCCTCTCTTTCAGCCGGTAAAGCGAGTCGTAGCTGGGGGTGGGATCTTCGAGGCCATCCGCGACGGTATCGCCCTCTACAGCCCTCACACAGCCCTGGATGTTGCTCCCGGAGGGACCAACGACGTGCTCTGCGACCTGCTAGGTGCTGGGGAGCGGAAACCGCTCCGAGTTTCCCACGGTTCTCCCCAGGAAGGGGCCGTGTGGGGGATAGGCCGCGTAGCCGATCTTCCACCAACGCTCCGTACCGAGCTGGTCGAACGTACTCGCCAGGGCCTGGGGCTGAGCAGCTTGCTGGTGGGGGGCCCTACCGAGGGGGAGGTGAGCCGCATCGCCGTTTGCGCGGGCGCCGGGGGTGATCTCCTCGAAGCCGCCCTCGCCTCTGGCGCTCAGCTCTTTCTGACCGGAGAGCTTCGCCACCACGACGTGCTCCGGGCGACACGCTCCGGAGTTACGGTGATCTGTACGCTCCACTCTCACAGCGAACGGGTAGCCCTCACTTCCCTTGCGAGACGCCTTGCTTTGCTTCTGCCAGATGTCGAGGTATTCCGCAGCAAGACGGACGGAGATCCGCTTCGGATCGTCTCGGAAACTAGTTCGTGAAGAACGAGGAAGTTTAGCCGTCGAGAAGACGCTCCAATTCCACCGGGAGGGGGGAGTGGACGGTGAAGGCAGGAACCGCGGCGCTGCCGCCCCAGATAACGGAGGAGGCGTGGAGTGCGTGGCGCCTCAGATCCTCCCGGGGAGGTGCGCCGTAGAGCACATCCCCCACCAAGGGGCAGCGGATGGCAGCCAGGTGGGCGCGAAGTTGGTGGCGGAGTGCCCGGGGAGCCTTCAGTTCCAGCAGGGCTAGGTCGCCGTGGCGTCGCTTGACTGCGTAGTAGGTGATAGCAGGGCGAGGGGCGAGGCGCTCGACATCCCGAGGGTGGAGGCAGGCCAACACCCGACGGCGGTCCTTGGGGTGGGGAGCCAGTGGGATCTCAAGAGAGCCTTGGTCGGGTAGGGCTCCGTCCAGATCGTGGCAGATGGCGAGGTAGAGCTTCTGTAGCTTGCCTTCCCGCAGAGCCTCGACCAATGCATCATAGGCTCGTTGGATACGAGCAGCGACCAACACCCCGGAGGTGTCGTTATCCAGCCGGTGGATCAGGCCAGGCTCTCGAGGGTTGGGGCCTAGAGAGCGCATCTCGGGGTAGCGTCCCGCGAGGGCGTTGGCGAGGGTGCCGGTTTCTCCTATGCGAAGTGGAGCTGTGGGTTGGCCTGCGGGCTTGTCGACGACGACGATGTCATCCCGCTCCATCAGGATACGGAGCGGAATCAGGGGATTTTCCTCGGGAATCGCCCCTGGTGGACCCTCGACCAGAGAAACCACCAGGAGGCTCCCGGCCCGGGCCACATCCCCCTTAGAAACAGGGCGACGACCGATCTTTACCCGCTTCTCCTCGAAGAGCCGACGGACTTCCGCTCGGCTTAGCCCCGACTTCCTCGCGACTAGCTTGTCGAGGCGCTGCCCCTCGTCCTCCGGCTGGATCTCCCACTGCTTTTCGCTCACCAAGATCCGCTCCACGTCAGGCCCATGACCGGGCGAACTTCTCCTTCCCCGCCACGATCTGCTGCTACCACGCCCGGAGCAGGAAACCAACGGACTGCCTTGTGGATCTTTTTTCCAGGTCTTCCCAGCCAGGCTCCTACTCCTGCCCCTACCGCTGCGCCGCCCATCACCGCCCCCAGCCAGAGCCGCTCTCGGGTGGTGGTGGGGTTTTTGTCCAGTAGTAGGGGGCTCCCCAGGGCAGCCCCCCCCAGCGCTCCCAGTCCTGTTCCCAGATCCATGCGAAGTACACGCCCGGGAGAAGGGTTCCCGAAGATACCTGCTAGCCCTCCAGCAATCCAGCCCCCGGCCAGGCCCAAGCCAGCCCCCCGGAGCGGTGTGGTTTGGGTGGAGCCTCGAAGGGTCATCTCGACGAGCCCCCCAAGCCCTCCTCCCAAGATGCTTCCCGAGTGAGCAAGCAGGGCCCCACCTTCCCCCACCTGCCAGCGGGCGAGGGCTGCGCTGGAGAGGCCGAGACCACCCAGCCCCGCCAACAACGCAAAGGCGTTGGCATGGGTGTCAGGTTGGATGTTGTAGCCAGAGGATAGGAGCAGGGCTGAGGAGGAAGGCCAAGAGGCTCCCGCAGCGAGGAACCATGCCTCTCCTGTGCTCAGATCCCACTCGTCGGCGACGATGGTGGCAGCCCCCAAGCCGATGCCTGTGCCTAGGGCCATGAGCGGGTAGAGGAGCCGGGAGTCATCACTGCGGCTGGAGGCGTGCAGGGCGTAGCCGGCGTAGCCGCCAAAGACTGCGAGGGTGGCAGTAAGCACGCTGCGACCGGAGGTACGCAGGCGTGGGCGAGCCTCGCTAGACTCGTCCCGAGGGTGGCGAGAGGGACTTGGGGAGGAAGATCGGTGTAGGACCAGATCCCGGAGCATCACCACGGCTCGTACCGGGAGGCGTGCGGCAGGCATACGCTCCTCACGCACCAGCACCACCCGAGAGCCAGGGGGAACCGCCACGATCCGTATCAGGAGATCACCCCCCTGGCGCTCAATCCGGGGAGAGATGAGCCAGGCGTTGCGTTCCTGGGCTTCCTCAACTAGCTCCCCGTCGCGGAAAGCTCTGGGGAAGGCTGGCCTCTGGCCCCCCACGTCGATCCGAAGACCGAGATCCTGGGCAGCTTCGGTGAGCACGCGATCTAGGAGCCTAGCGCGCTCGGCAAGGCTGCCATCCTGCTCGCCCGGGATGCGCAGAGGCCCTGGGGATACGCTGTCACCCAGGGGTGTCGCGGTGGGCCAGAGCCAGGCGGCTTCGCCTTGGGGCCCATCAGGCTCTTCTACGGGGGATTCCGTCTCGTGGGGAGAGGTGGGAGGGGAGGGCTCTGGGGCGCCGAGCGCGGCTTCCGGGGAAAGGAGCCTGGCCGCGAGGGCGAGGGTCAGAACATGACGACGGCTTGCGCCCACAGATCCCACTGGTTGGCATTGGACATGAGGAAGCGACGCCCCACGATGTCGACTGCCGGGCGGTAGAGAGGGTTCGGGACGCCGGTGGCCCTGCGGTTAGTTATGGTGTCGGAGGTGCTGATGGCTTGGCAGGGGCCGGATTTGCTGATGTTGTCGGTGAAGTTGGGGTTGCAGGGCTGGTCGCCAGTAATGAGATGCGGCTGGATGTACGTGTAGCCGGCCCCTAGCTGGAACTTGACGTACTCGCCGGCCTGGAATTGGGCGCTTCCGGAGATGGTGAAGGAGCCGTGGGCGGCGGTATCGGTAAGGCCGGAGACATAGATCTTGGAGGAACCTGGTTTGACGACGGAGTTGGTGCCCGAGTTCAGGTTGTTGGGCACCTGAGTGCTACCTGCCTGGTACTCGGCGAAGGTGGGACGCCGTAGGCTGGGGGCATCGGAGGAGCCAAGGGCATCGAACAGTGGGGTATAGTCGCGGCCCTGGGAGCGGTAGGTGCCGGTGAAGCGTAGGTCAAAGGTAAGCCGCTGGAACTGTTCCCGGTTCTCGTAGGGGATAAAGAGCATCCCCACGATCATCCAACCCTGGAGAGGAGGGCTGGAGGTGAGCACTGCATCCAGGTTGCGGGTGGGGCCGAAATCGCTGTTCTCGTTGGCGAATTCGAAGAGAGCCCGGAAGCCTCCATAGGGCTCGACGTACTTGACCCTACGGGACATCAGCGAGTGTACCTCAAGAGCGGTTGTCCCCCGGGAGACGCCAGGTTGGCGCTTGCCACTGAAGTTTCCTTCCAGGGTGGTGCCGGTCAGCTCGTTGACCGGAACCCCCTCCGTCTCAGCACCTCGGCCGTTGCGGTTGATATCGCTGGGATCGGCGCACTCAACCTGGGGGCCCCCCTGGTTGAGGCCCGAGGTGGTGCCGCAGGCGTGCATCGGCTCGCTGACGTTGAAGCGACCTTCAAAGCCGAAGATCCAGGTGGGTTTGGAAGGATCACGAACCTGGTTGAAGATGCCCAGGTCAAAGCCTGCAGCCAGGTACTCGATGCCGCTACGGGTGGGCGACTTGAAGGGCAGCGAGAAGATCTGTTCAGGGCCCCCGTTGCGCCCCCCTACCGGTGCCCCCTGGAGCACCACGCCCTGCACCTTGTCGCTACCGTCAAGCCCCGTCAGTTCCCGGTCGTTGGCTAGGATCAGAGGCAAGCGGAAGTAGACGGCGATGTCCTTGTAAAGTGAGATGTCTGCCCTGGTGTTCAGCCGCGAGGTGACCTCTGAGTAATTCGCCACGTTCATCAGCGAGGATGTGTAACGACCGGTGGTCAGGCCGGGGTTGTTGTTGCCGCCGATGAAGGTTTCCCGGAGGATCTTCGCCCTCAACCACGAACGCTGAAAGCCCAGGGTCAAGTGCAGATCGAAGGTATTGTTGTTGTCGTCATCAAAGGCATCGACGACGTTGGTGATCTCCCCGGGCTCGCTCATGATCCGAGGTTCGTTCGCCTTCTTTGGTTCGTGGGCCGTTGCGGTTGAGGGCCACACGGACCCGACAGCAATCGCCGCCAAACCGGCAGTTGCCGCGACGTTACGCCAGGGTGCCCGGGAGGTGCGTGGTCGTTGCATCGAGGTTCCCTGGCGACGCTACCGGCCTAGGCAAGCTAGTGTCAACGCCGTACCGGGATGATTTGTACACGGCGCTCCGCTCCCTCCCCCTGGCTCTGGGTCACAACCCCGGGAAACTTGGCCAGGGCGAGGTGTACCACCCGCCGATCTCGGGGGGTCATCGGCTCAAAGGTGATGATTTTGTTGTCGGCCACCGCCTGCTGCCCCAGCCGTTGGGCCATCGCCGCCAGGTTGTCTTCCCGCCGAGCTGTGTACCCCGCTGCATCCACCAGTACGTGCCGCTTCGGCTGCCCTCCCCGGTTAACGTACCGGTGGACCACATACTGGAGCGCTGAGAGGATCTGCCCCCGCTTGCCGATCACCCGCCCTGCATCCGGCCCCTCGATTTGGAGGCAGATGTCGCTGGCGTCATCGTGCTCACCGGGTTCCTCGATATGCACCTGGCACCTCATCCCCATCTTGTAGAGTACATCCCTCAGGAAATTGGCCGCATCATCTGCCCGGCCATCCTCGACAAATGGTGCCTTCTCTTGTTCGTTCCTCTGCTCAGACACGTGTGTTTCCCTTTCCGAACGTCGCCAGCGCGGCGCGCTTCGGGTCGCTCGTCTTTGATTCCTCCCCCTCCTTCTCCCGAACCTCAATGGTTCCCACCGCTGTCGGCGTCAGCGAAGCGTAGTACCGTTCCGAGGCCAGCTGCTGCATGATCCCCAGGAGGCTGTTGGTTAGCATGTAAACCCCCAACCCCGACGGCAAAAAAAGCATCATCGCTGTAAAGATCGCCGGCATTAGGTAGGTCATCATCTTTTGCTGTGCCGGATCCATCCCGCTCGTCGGCATGAGCTTCTGTTGCAGGAACGTAGTTGCCCCCAGCAACACCGGCAGCACAAAGGGAACCTCGTGCCCCGCCACCCACCAGGTATCTGGTGCTGAGAGATCCCTCATCCACAAGAACGGTGCATGGTAAAGCTCTGCTGCCGTCTGCAGTGCCGTGTACAGAGCAAACCACACCGGCATCTGGGCTATCATGGGCAAGCAGCCCCCTAGGGGATTCACGTCATGCTTGCGCCAAAGCTCTAGCGTAGCCAGCTGCTTCTGCTGCGGGTCGTTCTCGTACCTCTTGTTGATCTCGTCCAGCTCCGGCTTCAAGAGACGCATCTTCCCGCCGCTCTTGATCGCCTTCCACTGAAGCGGGAACAACACGATTCGTACTGCCACCGTCAGCAGGATGATCGCTACCCCCCAGCTTCCCACAAGGGCTTGGCACTTCACCAGGAACCACACCAGCCACTTGGCTATGGGTGCAAATGTACCCAGTCGGATCAGCTCGGACATCCGGTGGTTGCCCCCGGCGGCTCTGGCCAGGACATCTCGCTCCTTGGGGCCCATGAAGTGGATCACCTTGTACGTTACCGCTTCCCCGGGCCCCAGCTCCCGCTTCTCCCAGGCCAGCCGGGAGCGATAGAAAGAGCCTGCTCCCCGGTCATCCTTCTTGGAGGAGTAGAGGGCGTAGTTGAAGCGCTCTTCGATCAAACGCTCGCAGGCCGGGGGCGAGGGGCCGTCCACGGGCACGAGGGCTTGGGCAAAGTAGAAGTTGCTGGTGGCGGCGAAGTCAATGTGGCCATTGCTCACGCGCCATCCGTTCCGGAACTCGGGTTTGGAGAAGTCTTTGGGGGTGAAATCCCCCGGGGTGGCCTCCTCCAACTTGCCGTTGTTGAGGCACTCGACCTGGGTCAAAAATGGCGACTGGCGGCCGAAACCTCCCTCCACCTCTGCCTCATAACGCCAGGCAGAAGACTCGATACTGGCCCGATGTACGGCCCGCTCAGACCCTACGTTCTTGACCGTGAGTTCCACCTCCAGTTCGAAGGGACGGCTCGCAACCCGCACCACCTTCCTCAGCTCGACCTTGCTGTCCTGGTAAGTGAACACGCACTCCTTCGGAGTGTGGGAGGCCAATGTCCACTCGAAGAGGTCGTGATCGATCTGGGTATCGGCCCCAGGCTGACGCAGCTCGGTGAACAGGGGCCGCCGGGTTTCGTGGTCCGGGGTGGTTACCAAGTTCATCGGCGGGCTGCCGGGTTTGCCGTCGATGGTGTACTTGGCACCTAGTAGCTCCAGGCGGCGGACGCCGGCGCCCTGGGTGGTCAGCTCTGCCCGGAACCGCTCCCCTTCCAGGGTGCAGAACTCCTCGCGGGCCTCAACCGGAGCCAAAGAGCACTTGATCCCGTCGGTGTCCAGCTTGCAGCGCTCCCGCGGGGCTCGGGGCTTAGGCTTGCCTTGGGCATCGACCAACAGGAAAGCCTCCTTGCCCAAGGGCTGGGTGCGAGGTCCGTCTCCCCCGGTGATTTTAGGCACCACAAACTGGAGGAGGAGGAAGATACCCAAGCCAAGGCCCAGAAATTTCAACAGCGAGCTACGATCCATCCGTAAAGACTTCCTCGATTGGTCCGCCGGGGGCTCCTGCGCCCCGAGCCGGATTCCTGCTGGCCCCGGGGGCCGGTCCCCTCTTGGGGAGGGGAGGAGGTGGCGGATCGTGTCCGCCAGGGTGAAGTGGATGGCACTTACACAGCCGCTTCACCGAAAGCAAGAAGCCCTGCAAGGCGCCGTGCCCTTCAATGCAAGCCAACGCATAGTGGGAGCAAGAGGGGAAGAAACGACACTGGCCGCCCAAGAACGGTGACAAATACCGCTGGTAGAAGCGAATCAGTGCGAGGAGCAAACGGGCAGCCAGCAATGGACTCAGTGTGCTACCGCAGGGGTGCTTCGCCAAGAGGGGGAGGACGTTTCCGAAGGGTAGCGGCTCGACGTGCCAAAACCCCCCGGACGGAAGACCACTCAGCCTCGACCCCAGCATAGCCCAGGGCTTGGGCACTTGAGCGTACAATGACCACGAGATCGACCCCAGGAGGAAGCCACCCCCGATCGCGCCGGAACACCTCACGGACCAGCCGCTTGCAGCGGGCTCGGGTCACGGAATTGCCCACTTGGCGGGAAGCGGTGATACCCAGCCGGGGTGGAGCGAGAGGGTCAGGCCCAGGGGCTACGATCAGGACGAAGTGCTTCGTAGTGACCCGCTGCCCTTCCTGCTGGATCCGCAGAAAATCAGCGCGCCGGGTGAGGCGCTGGCTGCGGGGAAGCTCGAAGGTCACGGAGGAAGAAGCTGGGAGATTACTTCTTGTAGATACTGACCGTGAGGCGATAACGCCCCTTGCGGCGACGGTTGGCGAGCACCTTGCGGCCCCCGGCAGTGGCCATGCGGGCGCGGAAACCGTGGGTGCGAAGGCGACTCAAGTTGTGGGGTTGGTACGTGCGCTTCATGGCATGGTCTGTCTGGGAGGGGCAGGCGTTCAAGCACGCCTTGCGCCTTACGTCAAGCCCCGTCCTTGCTAGCATCGTCGCAGCGGTGCTTGGTGGACCTGGAGGGGGCATCTGCCCTATCGTGGCGCCGCACTCCACGGTCGCAGCCCTCGGATCGCCATGCCTCGCAAGCCCCTCGCCCTCGCCTTCTCGGCCGCCTCGCTCCTTGCTCTCACCCTTGCCTCCCAGGAAGCGAGCGCCCAGCTCTACGGCTTTTCCGCAGACCGGATGATCCTAGCGCCCAACCCGGACGACGGATTTGTCTCTATGCGCCCCACGCTCCACGAGCGTACCCGCATCTTCAGCAACCTTACCCTCGATTACATCCGGCGACCTGTCAAATCCTCTAGCGCTATCAGCAACCCTCGCATCCAAGAGGAGTTCAGCAGCGGGATCATCAGCAACCAGGCCAACGCAAACTTCACCGTAGGCTTCGAGTTCCTCCAGCGGTTCTCGTTTTCCGCCACCCTGCCCCTGACCTTGGTTAACACCACCGGGATCACCGGCGATGCCAGGGGCCAGCTTGCGGGCGGTGTCGACCCCCAGGCTCCGGCCATCGGTGACTTGCGCCTCGACGGCCGAGCCATGATCGTACGCACAGACAGCCGGAAGTTCACCTTCGGCGTTGCTGGAACCTATTTCCTTGGTAATGGCAACGAGATTGCCTTCGCCGGCGATGGTCAGAGCCATAGCCTCTTTCAGCTTCTCTTCGAGGAGCGACCCACCACCTCTCTGATCCTCACCCAGTTCCTTGGTATCCACTCCCGCGCACTAAATCACCTGGGAGATCCTGGAGAGAAAGGGCTTCACTTCTCCAGCGAGCTGGTCTTCGGTGCCGGTGCCTTCATCCCGCTGCGGGAGGAGAAGATTCGGGTCGGTGCCGAAATTTTCGGATCTACTGGCCTTGGCGAGGCAGAAACACAGATCCCCGGGAAGAAGGTACAAACCCGATTCAAGCAAAAGTATACCCCGGTTGAGTGGCTTGGTCAGGTCCGCGTTGCCCTCGACGAGCGTAAGCAGCTCTGGTTTCACGGAGGGGCCGGCTCCCTGGTGATTCCGGGGTACTCCGCCCCCGATTTCCGTGTGGTTGCTCAGATCGGCTACTGGTTCGAACTCCGGGACACAGACCCTCGCTCCCCGCCTCCCGAGTTTCGTATCAAGCCTGAGGAGCGCGTCCCCGATAAAGCTCCCGACCGGGACGGCGACGGCATCCCCGACTCCATCGATGCATGCCCCGATGTTCCTGAGGACCGCCAGCCCCCAGATCCAAACGATGGCTGCCCAGGCCCCAAGGACCGGGACAAAGATGGCATCCCCGACGATGTGGACAAATGTCCTGACGAGCCAGAGGATCGGGACGGCTTCGAGGACGACGACGGTTGCCCCGAGCCGGACAACGACAAAGATGGTATCCCTGACCTCCAGGACGCCTGCCCGCGGGAGCCCGGTCAGCCTTCCCCCGACCCCAAGCAGAACGGTTGCCCCCAGTTCATTCGCAGGATTGAGGGCTCTAACGAGATTCAGATCCTCAAGAAGATCGAATTCGATACGGGGAAGGCCACCATCAAGAAGAGCAGCTACCCTATCCTTGATGAAGTGGTCAGCCTCCTCAAGGCTAACCCCAACATCAAGAAACTTCGCATCGAGGGCCATACCGACAGCCGTGGTGGCTACGAGATGAACCTCAAGCTCTCCAAAGACCGAGCCGCTAGCTGTCTCAAGTACCTCGTCGATCATGGCATCGATGCCAGCCGCCTCGAATCCGAGGGCTTCGGCCCCGATAAACCCATCGACGACAACAAGACAGAAGCAGGTCGCCAGAGGAACCGCCGGGTCGAGTTCCACATTGTTGAGCAGGATTGACCCAGAACGGCCAGAAGGGTGTGCTGGCCTGTGCTTAGCCAGGTTCCTTGCGGAGCGCAAACCAGAGGCTTGCCCCCGGGAGGGGCATTCGGCAAAGCCAAGGATGCAGCGCATCTTCCCATCGCAGCGCCGCCTCTAGGGCCCAGTTGATGGGGGCAGGAGGGATCGCAAGGTTTCTCTCCGAGGTGGCAGCGGCGTCGTTCTCCTTGACCACCAAGCGACGCTGGAGCCAAATCATCGGGACGAGAATTCGATGGAAGGGGAGGATCTCAAGCAACCATCCTCCTGAGATCGATGCAAGCAAGCGGTGCAGTCCTTCGGGATCGTAGCGGAGGCGGTGACCAGCTTGGACATCGACCTGGCTCCAGAGGGCCATCATCGCCGGGACCGTACCCACCAAGAGGCCCCCGGGGCGGAGCAGGGAGAGTGCCTGGCGAAGGGCGAGGGCCGGATCGTCGAGGTGCTCAATGACGTCGAAGAGACCAACGATATCGGTGCCCCCATCGGTCTGGAGGGGTGCGACCCCCTGAGCCAAGTCATGAAGGAGGAAGGAGGCTTCCGGGGCACGCTGTGCAGCACAGCGCAGCAGGGGCAGATGGCCATCGACGCCGGTGACCCGATAGCCAAGGCGAGCTAGGTGGGCGGCGACACAGCCAGAGCCGCAGCCCAGGTCGAGGATCCGGTCCGGGGGAGATGCACCGAGAAAAGCGAGGTGGCGGGCAAGAAAAGCGTTGCGGGCTCGATACCAAAAGTGCCCTTCCTCGGCGCGGTGGAGGGCATGAACGAAGCGGTCCGACGAGAGATCGAAGCCACTGTGATCCGATGGGAGGGAGGAAAGAACCCGGAGGTTTGGGGGAAGGCTTGGACTCATGGAATCTCGGTGGCAGCGTGTGCGAAGTCGAGGCCAAAGAGGATGCCCCAGATGCGTCGGTGCTCTACGGCGAGGATTCTACGAGCACGGGTGGCACGGACCTGGGCGGCAGAGCGGTCAAGCGGAGTTCTCAGGTCGAGGCAGAGCAAGGCATAGTTCATCACGTTCTTGACAGGGGTGAGGCGAGCTTGGCAGTGGCCTGGAGAGCCTCCACCTGGGTGAAGGAGCCGACGGGCAGCTCATCCTCAAGGACAACCAAGCCGGACACGCCGGAATCTACCAAGCGCTCGGTTGCCTGAAGGATCGTCGCTGTGCTGTCAACCGTGAGGATCGGTGTCGACATGGAATCGCTGATAGGGGCCCTGGTCCGGTGGATTTGGATCGCATCCAGAATGTCGCGAGTGCTGAAGACTCCATGGAGCGCACCGTGATCTACGACGAAGACCCGGTGGATGCGCTGGGCCACCATCCGTACGGCCGCTGCGGCAACGGTAGTATGGGGAGTAACGCAGATGGGCTGTCGCTTCAGGGCCTGGCCTACCGTCTGCTCGGGTAGCCTCAGCAGAGGGGTCTGGAGGGAGGTGCCTGGCTAGGGCTGACCCATCCGAAGGAGATCGGACCGGGAGAGCACCCCGACCAGGCGGCCTTCTTCCACCACCGTGAGACAGGAAACAGAGTACTCACGGAGTTGGTGCGCATGGCCAAGGGAAGCGCCAGGAGGGAGGCTGCGTACCTCGCAAGTCATGAATGAGTCGACGAGGAGGGATATGAGAAATCTACTGTGGCGAGCGGAAGGATAAGAAGGGGAAGAGGCAGGGGACCAGGATGAGAGTCGCAACCATCAACACCAGCTGGAGCGAGAGCCCTACCACCACGTAATCCCGAAAGCGATAGCCGCCAGGGTTCATCACCAGGGTGTTCACCGGGGAGGCGATGGGGGTTGCAAAGGCAGTGGACGCGGCGATGGCTACGGTCATCAAGAAGGGCCTTGGGGAAAGGTGGAGCCCCACTGCGACTTGAAAAGCCACCGGTGCCACCAGGACCGCCGTCGCCGTGTTGGACATCACTAGGCTACATGAGGAGGTGAGGAGAAAGAGCACGCCGAGCAGTATGTAGGGCCCCTGTTCTCCCAGAACCCCCAGCAGTCCGTCCACCATGCTCCGAAGCCCGCCGGTCTTCTCCAGTGCCGTGGCCATCGGTAGGATCGCAGCCACTAGCACCACACTTTCCCAATTGACCGACCGGTAGACCTCCGCCGGGGGGACACAGCGAAACAGCACCATCGCGGCGGCGGCCAGCAGCACCGCGGTGGCATTGGGCACCAGCCCGAAGCTCATCAGCGCCAGCATTCCTCCAGTGACTAGCAGTGCGATCCAAGCTCCGGAGTTGTCCAACCGTACTTCCTCCGGCGTACGCGCCGCGGTCACCACCACGAAGTTCCGATGCTCTTCCGGGAGCCGCTTCAAGTGCTTGATCCGACCCTTGACCAGCAGCATGTCTCCTGCCTGGAGTGGACCTCCTCCGCGAAGTACCAGGTCCGTCGGTTCGTGGCCCTCCTGGCCTGCTCGGCGGATCGCCAGCACCGTCGCCCGGTAGGTATCCCGAAAGCGAGACTCCAGCAGGGTCTTACCCACCAACGCGGAACTTCGAGGCAGCACCAGCTCGGCCAGCGACTCATCCCCTCCAAGAGGGAGTCCAGCTCTCGGCTCCGCCAGTTCAAGGGAAAACTCCTGGGCCATACGTTGTGCAGCGTCTGCATCCGCCTGGACGAGCAGCGTATCTCCGGGGCGGAAGAGGGTCCGTGGTAGCACCGGGATGGCCTCCTCTCCCCCCTCCTCTCCCGGGCGTCGAACCCCCACCACGGTGACTCCGAAGCGGGCCCGGAGGTTAGCGTCCGCTAGCAGCTTCCATGCCAGTGACGACCAGGGCGGGATTCGGTAGAAGTGTAGGTGCTCCAGGAGCCCATAGTTGCGAGCCAGCTCATTCGTCAGCTCATGGCTACGAACGGAGGCAGCCACCCCCTCCTCACCAGGGAGCCATCGGCGCCCCACCAGGACCATGTAGCCCACCCCCAGCAGCAGTAGCGTGAGCCCTGGTCCCGTGAAGCTGAAAAAGTGGAAGGGCTCGTGGCCGTTGGCCTGGAGCTGGTCCGAAACCACCAGGTTCGGTGGTGTTCCTACCAACGTCAGCAGGCCCCCCAGCAGTGAGGCAAAGGCCATAGGCATCAGCAACCGCGAGGTGCTGACCCGGGCCTGGTGCGCCAAGGTGCTCACGACCGGCAGTAGTACCGCCACCGTCCCTGTAGAACTCATGAAGGCCGAGAGCAGCGCTGCTGCCAGCATAGTCACCACCAGCAGCCGCACCTCGCTGGTCCCGGCTATCTTCCCTAGCCTGCGTCCGAGCCATTCCGCTACCCCGGTGGACGTCAGCCCCGCCCCTACCACGAACAGCCCCCCAATCATCAGCGTGATCGGGTTGGCGAACCCCGCCAGCATCTCCCCGGGCGTCACCACCCCGAGCA
>JANWXX010000087.1:0-2127 GCA_025057345.1 Polyangiaceae bacterium
AACGACCTTGTTTGTAATCCCTTTGGCCTTTCTCGAAAGGGGAGATGCACTCATCGATCATATCGCCCCTCGCCAGCGAGCTGAATGCTAGGAGCGGTAGTGAAATCCGGAGGAAGGTATGAATACTCATCTACGCAGACAATTCCGTTTGTAGAGCTTGATTCCATCCCGAATCACATAGGGAGGGGAGCAATCCTCTGCAGGAAGCTTGGGAGGATGAGCAAGGCGTGCAGCGCCAGAGGGACGAGGAACCATGGGTTCAGCAGAGAAGCTGACTGGAGGAGGAGCGGGAGTTTGGGTGGAGAGAGAGGCAGGGGCAGAACCCCATGGGAACCGATCTGGGACAGTCAAGACATTCTTCGTCGCAGAGGAAACACGCCCCTCTGTAGCATCGACAGGAGACGTAGTCGGTACATCCACCTGCCACATGAGCCCAGCACCTAGCAGTACCGATGGGATCAGCACTAGACCCCAGAGGGGCGCACGACGAAGTCGAGTGGCCTCCGAGGTTGTCGCTGTCACAGGGAGGCTGGCACTGCCTTGCATGGAGGGTACCGGAGGAGGGGCAGGAGAAACAACCGCAAGGGTTGGTGCTGTCAACAGGGGGGAATCTGCAGGTATGGAGTCTCTGCAGAGGGTGCAGCAGGTCGCACTACCCATGGAGAAGATGCCGTACGGAGCGCCGAGATGGAGAGGGTGGGAGGGGAAACATTGTCATCGGCATTCGTCTCAATGCGTGCAACAAGGTGCGCCCGCTCATCGAGCTTGTCACGAGCAAGCTCTCGAACCCAGGCGGCAACCCGCTGAGGGCTACCAGGATTGATGCAAGCTTCCAAGGCACGTGCCATCTCGGCTGCAGAGGCGCAGCGCCGCCCCCGGTCACTCTGTACAGCACGAAGTACGATACGGTCCAACTCTGGAGGCAGATCTTCCGCAACAACGCTGGGAGGTTGGATCTCCTCCGAGAGGAGCCGTGTAGAGAGATCTTGGGAAGAGAAGAGGCGTTGACCGGTAAGTGCCTCCCAAAGAACAACGCCAAGAGCATAGAGGTCAGCCCTCCGGTCAAACGGTTCGTGGAGGGTCACTCCATCCACCCCTACAAGCAAGTTTTGGGGGCTGATATCCCGGTGGACCACGTTGAGCAACTCGCCTTGTTCATCGCGGGCTTCGTGGATCTCGTGGAGTCCACGAAGTGCATCCAGCATGATCGCAGCGATGATCTCAGGAGGGACGGCGTGTTGTCGGTTCTGTGCAGCGCGTAGCAGCTCAGCCAGAGTCTCCCCGTGGATGTACTCCATGACGAGGAACAGCTCGCGCCCGTCAGCTACCACATCCAGCGTAGAAACTACACTAGGGTGGCGGATCCGCGAAGCAATACGAGCTTCGTCAGTGAACATGGCAACGAAGTCTCGGTCTTGTGCAAACCGGGCCCGGAGCCGCTTGATGGCTACAATCCGGGAGAATCCAGCAGCGCCACGTAGCCTGCCAAGGTGTACCGTCGCCATCCCGCCGGACGCCAGCTCATCGTGGATCGTGTACCGCCCCACGGTACCATAGTTGGGCGGCGGATCCGTTCGCGAAGGGAAATTTCCTGGCACTGGATCCGTGCTCACCGGAGGAGCCGTGCTTGGGGTGGGCTCGGTAAGGGGTGACGAGTCGATATTCTCAGGGGGGTTGGTGCTTTCGGTCATGGCCTCCCTGCTTCACGGTGGCGAGCCCGCACAGACTGAAAGTAGCGAAGGGCTATCCCCGAAGCTGCTGCGACCCGGGTCACGTTGCCACCATGCTGAGCCAGCACATGCTCAACGTAGCGGCGTTCGAACTCCGCCTGAACTTTTTGCCGAGCCGTAGGGAATGGAAGCCCCTCCTCAAGGACGGTTTCCATGAAATCTCCCCCCCTTTGCCTCCCTGGACGGCTCCTCCCCGGAGCACTTGGAGCTCTGCTAGATCCCCCAGTGCTACCCGACGGGCGACTGCATTGTGCAGTTCCCGAACATTGCCGGCCTAGTCATAGGCCTCAACGCGCTCCAGAAAGTCTTGAGGGACCGGAACACCGGGAGGAGCAAGCTGCGACCAGAAATAACGCACCAGCAAGTGGACGTCGCCATGACGACGTCGGAGTGGAGG
>JANWXX010000087.1:2137-13893 GCA_025057345.1 Polyangiaceae bacterium
CGCACCCGCCATGCGAAAGAACAGATCATCTCGAAAGCGACCCTCTCGGATTGTCAGGTCGAGGTTGCGCCGGGTCGCTGCTAGTACTCGAACATCGACCTTGACCAGCAGCGACCTCCGAGACGACGGACTTCAGAGCGCTCAAGGGCCCGGAGCAGCTTGGCTTGGAGTTCAACGTCGAGATCTCTCGTCGATGAGCAGAGTGCCACCGTCGGCTTCCTCAAAGACCCCTGGACGTGCCTCGATAGCACCGGTGAAAGCCCCTTTTTCATGGCCGAACAGGGCTGCTTCCAGCAGGTTGGACGGAACGGAGGTGCAATCGAACACCACAAAGGGGCCCGAGGCTCGAGGGCTCGCTTGATGGAGTGATTCCGCGAGAACCTCCTTGCTGGTCCCAGTTTCCCCTTCAATGATGACCGGAACTTGTGCCGCTGCCAGCCGCTCGCACAGCGGGTAAAGTCGGCGCATGGCCTCGCTTGCCCCCACCAATTTCCCGAACCCCTCGCGTAGGGGAAGCGGTGTCACGGTTTGCTGTTGGCGCTGTACTTCCAACACCGTCGTCCCAAGTTCGATCCGCTCCCCGCCTCGAAGCTATGCCTCCACCACCCGAACCCCTTGCACCGTGGTTCCGTTGGTTGACCCCAGATCTCGGAGCCGCAAAACCCCTCCGGTCACCTCCAAGGCTAGGTGCCGCCTCGATGCATGGCGGTCCGTGAGTCGTAGCTCACAGGAGGGGCCCTGACCCACGAGGAGTGGCAAAGGCTGCGACGACGCCAGTGTCAAACTTACCCCCCGGTCAGGCCCGGACACCACCCTCAGCACAAATACGCTCTCCCCAAGTGCAGGTTGAGTTGCTTTGGGATGGATCGCCGTAGAGAGAGTATCCTGCTCGCTGCTGCTCATCGATCTTCGCCTAGGAGAGGGTCAGAACACGCGACCCAGGAGCGCTTCGGCAGCAGGCTTCACCACCTCGAACAGCCCTTGTGTCCAGAGTAGACTTCGCTGCCGCTCCGAAAGACGTCCATGGTAGGCGAGTTCCTCTTCCATGGGATCAGGCACCGATTCCTCGGGACGGGGCCCCTGCAACGCCTCTCGGAACGCCCTCTCCACCGCCACCCGAGTCGCCTCGTCTCCCTGGTCGATGGCCCACCGCACAAAGCGCCAGGCTAGTTCTGCATGACGGGCCTCATCCTCTGCGATGGTCCCCAAGGCCTCTCGCGGGGCCTGCGCTCGCGCTTGTTCGTGGGCCTCCGCCGCCTCCAAGGAGGCCAGGGTTTCCCCAATACATCCTTCCCGCACCGCCGCTGCCGAGATCGTCGGTAGATCGAGGGGGCCCAGCAAATCTCCTTCCAGTGGCAGGGGCCCAGGCCCCAGGGGCTCTCCTGCGTAGGCCGAGGCCAACGCAAAGCACAGACGTGCATGCTGGATCTCGTCCAGCGCCGCCCGGTGTGCGTCGTGGAGCAAGGCCGGCGGCGCTGCCACCGCCATCAAGTGCAACGAGAACTTGGAGAACGAAGCAACCGAAGCATGCTCCAAGAGCGCGTCCCGCGCCCAGAGTTCCGCTAGACGAGTTCGCAACGGCGTAGGCAAGGAGGCAGGTTCCAGAGACCGGAGGGCCTCCCAGGTTTCGGATAGGGGGCGCATTCCCCTAGGATAACAAGATTCAGAAGGGAAGCAGCTCCACCCGGAGTCTTGTCCGACCGATCAGCAGCTCATCCCCAGTGGAGAGAGGCGTGGATACTTTGATCTGCACGAAGGTTCCGCCCCGGCTCCCCAAGTCCGTCAGCATCAGGAAGTGACTGTCGTGATCGCCTCCCTGATCTTCGATCACACAGTGGTTGTCGCTCAACCAGAAATCGTTGGGGAAATTCAGGTCGCTGTTGGATCGACCGACCTGCAAGCAGTTGGTTCGTGCCACTACCGTCAGTCCGGGAACCCCTCCTTCCCAAAGCTGCACCAGACGGAAGCGTGTCGGCCATTTAGGAGACGAGTAGAAATAGGTGGGGTAACGATCTGGACCATCGTTCGGGGGGGGATTCGCCTCGACCCGAATCACCTGTTCTCCTGCTACGAAGGTATCACCTACCTCGATCTCAGTAGGCTGCTTCATGCGGAGAAACACCGGATAATTGGCCAGAGGATCGATATCTAGACGAGGCCCCCGAAATACCAGGCGAGCATGATGCGGGGCCACGAATTTGTCATCCAAGATGCGCACCTGTCCCTCACGCCCCACGATGAATTCATCCCCGCGCAGCTCGTGGAGCATGGGGCCATTCCCGAACCCCCGGATGACATGGAGTCGGGCCCGAAGCGGCTCCTGCACGACCTCTGGCGGGGTGGTGATAGCGGGCATCGCGGGGGTGCTTGCGGAGGGAGGGCTGGGCGGTCCGGCAGGACGAGCCGTATCTGCGGGGAGGGCAGGGTTGGAGAGGCGCACCACTTCGGCAGGAGAAGCCTTGGCAGCCGGTTTGGACTCGACCCGGGGAGGCTCGGGCTTCTTTGCCTCACCTCTTGGCTCCTCGGTCTTCGCGGTAGGCTCTCCCTTCTTCTTCGAAACCTCTGGGTTGGGAGCCCCCTCCAGGATTTCCATACCTCCCGGCTCCTTCCCGTCGATGATCCCATCGAATTTGCCTTCTCGAAGGGCGATGTACATCTCTTTGTGCTGGCCCTTCATCCAGCTACGCACTTGGGTGACCAGATCCTCTCTATCGATGAGCTCAGCATAGCTCCGCTTGTAGCTCTTGAGGATGCGACCGCCATCAGCAAACAGGTGGGTGATGATATGAGGGCGCTTGATGCCAGAATCTTCCGTCTGGATATGGAAGATCTGGCCTCGATACTTGACGTTGTTGTTGTAGCCGACCTCTGCCTGCCAACCACCGCTCGTCGGTTTGCTCTCTTTCTCCAGCTTGCTCAACACATCGGGGGACCACTTTGCCCGAGCTGCATCCAGGGAGCTGGTATCCGTCTGCAGGCCCTCCATCCGGGCAAAAGCAGCCTTGGCAAGCGGGTTGTCAGGACCGTGGCGGAGTGCCTCTGCCAACAGCTTGTGGCCGTCCTGGTCGTTGGCAGCCGAAGCCCAGGCAGTGAGGATCTCGATGGCGTCACCCTTCTGTCCCTTGGCCAGGAGCGCCTGGGCGACGCGCATGGCGCTCTCTCGGATTGCGTGCAGGTCAGCGGAGGCTTGCGTAGCCATGGGTATTTTCTGCCAAAGGAGAGGCTTCAAGCTACCAAGCCGCCCGCCGCAAGCCAACGCTTAAGAGCACCGCTCGGCCTCAGCTTAGCACCTCCACCGGGTCACCCACCCGGACCCCCCCCCCTCGCAGAGCTAGCAAATTCTGGCCAAAGATAACCTTCTTCCCCTGCCTACGATAGGTTGCCAGCGAGGCCAGCGGCTCTTTCCCCGAGCGGCCTGTTCCGGGATCAATGGTCACGATCTCACAGCGCGAACAAGGCTTGACCACAGCGAACTGTACCTGCCCCACCTGGATCCTCTGCCACTGATCCTCTTCTCCCGGTGCACAGCCCTCGACCACCAGGTTCGGTCGGAAGCGTCGAACGCTCATGGGTTCCCCCACCCGCTCCGAAAGCTCCTCGAGCGATGCTTGAGAAATCAGCAGGTAAGGAAACCCGTCCGCAAAGCTCACCACCTCCCCATGAGCTGCATAGTCCAAGTCCACGAGCCGCCGAGAGTCCTCGGGCATGTACACCAGGCGACAGGAAGCGCCGAGCACCTTCGAGAACCAGGCTCCTCCCTCGATCTCCAGGGCCTCACACCGGTCTCCCCACACTTCTACCTCCACTCGTCGCCCCTCCTCAGGCCGGAGTGGAACCTCCAGAGCCCCCCACCCCTGCCGACGAATCACCAGCGTTCCTTGGGCCAACTCCGTTTCCAGCAACGCCATCTGCGGGAGCTGCCGCTGACTCACGAAGCGCCCCCCTTCATCTACCAACATGAAACGCCGATCGTACTCAAAACCCCGATCTGTGGTGGTCGTTTCCTTCACATCGATTCCAGCGGCAGACTTCAACGGATAGATATGGAGACTCCGCACAGTCACCGAAGCAACTGGCTTCTCCAGGGTACTCTCCCCACCGGCTGCCATAGCCTCGGGCCCCACCGGGGGCCACCGGGGAGGCCGAGCTTGGGACGGCCACCGTCTTTTGCGTCGTTCTTGCAACGCTCGGGTCACCTCCAGCCTTCGAGGATCGTTCCGGTCCTGGTTGTCATGGCGTCGTCCTTTCTCTCCGTTGCACCTGGCGCAGGCCAGGGCCAGGTTCTCGGCTTCGTCGGTCCCCCCGTGATGACGAGGGATGATGTGCTCCACGGTGACCCTATGGCTCGCCTCTCCGCTCAGCGGAACCACCAGTTTCGCCTGGCAGAAGATGCATCGCCCTACCCACATCTCCTCACCACGAACGAGTTCTTTTCGGAAGGTGGAGTCGGTTTCGATCACCGAAAGAACTAGGCGAACGCGGTGTCCGTTGCTCACGAAGGTAGTGTAGACTGAGGAACCATGTGTTTGCTTTCTCCGCTGTGGTTGGCGGGGCTTTTCCTGGCTGCGGGCTGTACGTCCTTCTCGGGCGTGGATGTCCCGGAAACCTCGTCGGTCGGCTCCAACAGTGGGGGGGAAGGTCTAGGAGGACAGGAGGGTGGTTTATCGGGCGGAAGCTCGAGTTCCACAGGAGGCTCCGGGGGCAGCAAAGCGGGGGGAACCTCCGGCGAATCCGGGGGGGCCTCAGGCTCGGGCCCCCCCTCCACTTGCAAGAACAGCCCAGACTGCGAGGACGACGACCCTTGCACCCAGGAAGAATGCGTCGAGGGAATGTGCCAATTCAAGGCCCGGCCCCTGGGCGCACCTTGCGACGACAGGGACAAGTGCACCGAAAGCGATCGGTGCAACGCCAGTGGCAAGTGCGTGGGCACACCGAAGGTGGTGGACGACGGGAATCCCTGCACCAACGACTCCTGCGACCCAGCCACCGGAAACGCTGTCTACACCCCGGCTCCAGGCCAGTCCTGCTCCGACGGCAATGCCTGTACTCTCGGAGACCAGTGCAACGAGTCCGGTTCCTGCACAGGCAAGCCCAAGGCAGTAGACGATGGGAACCCCTGCACTACCGACACCTGTGACCCAGTCACCGGAAATGTTGCTTATACTCCAGCACCTAACTGCCAGCCCTGCACAAACAATGGGGACTGCAACGACAATAACCCTTGTACCAACGACATCTGCCAGGCTGGAAAGTGTAACTACACCAACGTTGCCGCAGGCACCAGCTGCAGCGACAACAACCCCTGCACGGATAACGACAAGTGCAATGCCTCCGGCCAGTGCGCTGGGACTCCCAAACTATGCAATACTCCCCCCAATGCCTGCCACCAGAGTACTGGCTTCTGTAACCAAGCCACCGGCAACTGCTCCTACCCCCTCCTCCCCAACGGAACGATTTGCTCCGACGAGAATGAATGCACCATTAACGACACCTGCCAGAACGGAAGCTGTACGAGTGGTCCTCCGAAGATCTGCAACAGCGGTGGGGAATGCTACCAGCCGAACGGTACCTGCAACCCAGCGAGCGGGATCTGTCAGTATCCTTTCAACAACGGTGCCTCCTGCGATGATGGCCTTTTTTGCACATACGATGATACTTGCTTCAATGGTGTATGCGAAGGGATTCCGCAGGAATATTGCTGGGATCCTTAGATGTTGCTCGGGAGAGCTTGATCGGCACAATGGGTTGAGCTTCAGGAGAGATAACCAGCCTAGTCAGTAAGCATGGTGGGGGAGATTCGTGGGGGAGATTCCGGCGGATCCCGTGTAAGAATGGCTGCGGGGGGCTAAGCAGAGGCCTTAACCCCTGCACGCCTGACTTCAACCGACCGCCCCGAAGTACAACGAGATGGCGAGGTTCTTGGCGTGGCGGTTTCTCACGGCCCGTAGGGATTGCTCTTGAGGACAGGACGGGAAGATCCATTTTTCTCTGCCTTTTCTGTGGGCTTCTCCGCGGGGCGTACTTGGGTCGGCTGATTGGTTGGTTTCTTGGAGGTCTTGGGGTTCTTATCTGTTTTGTCGGGAGCAGGCCCGGCAGTAACCAGGCGGCGGGAAATGTTTCCCGAAGGAATAAAAGTTTCCTCGGCAGTTGTTCGATCCGCGAAATGGAGGGTGATCGTAACCGGCGAGGAGCCCCGTGGCAGGGAGAAGGAAGCCCCATCATTGCGGAACAGGATATCGCCTGCGTCCGCGCCTTTGATCTCCGTGATGGGCTTTTGGGAGAACAGGGAGATGGTGATCCGATCCTGGGAGGGGGAAGGAGAGGAGACGCTAGAGGCGGCTGGCGCGGTAGTGGGTGCTGCCCCAGCAGAGGCCGAGGAGGACGCGCGAAGAACGACAAGGCTACCGATCAGCAGCAAGACTGCAGCGCCACCAGCCAGGGCGACCCACCTGGCCGCGGAGCGTGCTGGGGGGAGCTCTGGAGCAGGCTGAATAGTGGAGCCGACGTTACTCAGAGCTGCAATGCTGGAATTGGAGCCAGTAGCAAGGTCAAGGGAGTTCGGGGCGGGAGGAATCCCGAGGGAAACCGGAGGTCGCTGCCCGGAGAGGATCTCCGCAAGCCTCTGACGGCGTTCGCGGATAGAATCGTTGCAGACTTCCTGAATGAAGGCGGCGACCTCGGTTGCGGTGGCGATATGGCCAGTGGAGCGTGCCCAATGGTCGAGAGCATCGGCGAACTGCTCGGCAGTTGCCCAACGGTGCTCTGGCTTCTCTGCCAAGGCGTGCATCACGATGGCGGAGAGTTCCGGTGGGATGGTGGGTTCGACCTGATGCAGGTCTTCAAAATTCGCCATTGCCAGGTTGTGGATGATTTCTGCATCGGTATCACCCTTGAGGAACCGTTGCCCCGAGAGCATCTCCCAGAGGACAACCCCTAGGGCGAAGATGTCGACACGTCGGTCAAGGGGTTTGCCCATGGCCTGTTCAGGGGCCATGTAGCGGAACTTGCCCTTGACGTTGCCGGTGGTGGTGTGAGCCGAACGCTCGGCAGCCTTGGCGATCCCGAAGTCGGTAAGGCGTACGCTACCATCGACGCCGAGGAGGATGTTCTGCGGTGTTGCATCCCGATGCACGATATCCAGGGGGACTCCCGCCAGCGACTTCTGCTCGTGAGCCGCATGGAGCCCCCGGAGTGCCTGGGAAGTAAGGTAGATGGCAATCGAGAGTGGGATCTTTTGACCTTTGCGCCGTACCCCCTTGATGAGGGCAGCCAGGCTGACTCCGTCCACGTAGTCCATGACCAGCAGCCGCTCGCCCTCGGACTCATGGACATCATGGACGCTCACCACATTTGGATGATGAATGAGCGAGGCGATGCGAGCTTCGTCCGTGAAGGAGGCCGCCAGATCAGGGATGGCACTGATATGGGGGTGCATCCGCTTGATAGCAACGATGCGCTCGAAGCCTCCCGCCCCCCGCTGCCTACCGATGTAGACGGTCGCCATCCCACCGGATGCGAGTTCCATCAGCAGTTCGTAACGCCCCACCTGGGTTGCCCCCTGCACGGCCCCAGTGGACAGCATAGATACCGAAGAAAGACGTGTGGACATCGTCATCAGAACTCTCCCTCGACCAGGAAAGACCCGGGGCCAACTCGGAGCCACGCCCCCCCTTTCTTTTTCGTTCCGCTCCAGTTGGTGGCAAACAGGGCCACCCCTGTGGTCAACAGCCCCATCACAGCCGTTGCACCGATCAACACGTTGGTACGGGTCTGCTTTGCCAGCCCCGCCTGCTTGTCAGCCTCGGTCTTCACTGCCTTTTTGTCGAAGTCTTCCCGTGCTTTCACCGTGTCAAGGCCGCTCCACACGGTCACTCCCAACAACCCTGCCGTGAGCACCCCTCCTACGTACACCACCACAGGCGAGAACCCCTTCTTCGGCTCTACCTGGATCTCCCCGACCGTGGGGGCTGGAGCACTCATCGTAACCGGTGATTTGGGGGCTTCCTCCTTTGGCGCATCTAGCAGGATCTGCTGAGAGGATCCCGCCACTACACTCACCTTCCGCCGTACCGGCTTCCCTTCCACATCTGCCTCGATCAGATGATCACCAGGGTCGACGATCACTTCGCCTGCCTCAATGGTCTTTCCGTCGAGAGTGAGTTTCTTCACCTGGGTTCCTCGGATGTTGAGTGTACCGATCTTTCCTCGGAGCTCTGCAAGTCTGGAGCGGGCCTCTTCCTTGGATTGGTCGTCCGCCTCTGGATCCGTGATCAGCTTTTGGCACAGAACAGCAGCACGAGCAGGCTGGCCCGCCAGGGACCAAGCGTGGATAGCGTTCAGCAGCACCGACGGATGGGGGGCGACGGAATTGGCTTCCTCGAAGGCCTGAGCAGCCTCGGCGTAGGCATGCTTTTGGAACAGTGCTTCCCCCTCCTTGAAGAGGGCAGCGGCCCGCTTCTTGTCCTTGGGGCTGACGTTCGCGGCATGCGCTGTGGGTCCTGGCCCCAGGAGCAGCAGAGGGACCGATAGGGTGAAGCAAGCGCAGAGGAAGCCGCGAGCCGTAAGGCGAGGGATCCACAGGAAATAGGGGCCTGGATGGCTCATTTGTTCTATTGTACCGAGCCATGGTCCACTCGTCCCCTTCCTTGTCATAGCTGCTGGCTGGGAGACCCTGAAAAGGCTAGACAAAAGGCTCCGACGAGATGACCTTCCCTCATACCGCATCCCACACGGACCCTCTCCGCGCTGAGCTGGAGGCCGCTGCCCTGCGCCAGCTTTCCTGCGAGTGGCACAACATCAATGATCAGTTCTTCCGCTTTGCTCTGCGGCCCGTGACATTCCTCTTGCTGGAGGGGGAGGGTCGCTTGGGGTTCTACGACCCCCGTCAGCGACGCATCGCCCTCTCCCGCACCCTGGTGTTTGGGCACCCCTGGGGGCACACGGTGGAGGTGCTCAAGCACGAGATGGCCCACCAGTTTGTCTATGAGGTACTCCGGGTCCACGACGAAACTGCTCACGGGCGCGCCTTCCAGGAGGTCTGCGCCCGGCTGGGCATCGACGCCGCGGCCTCCGGGCTCCCCAGAGCCTCCCCCCACTCGGACGAGGAGCAGCGGGTTCTGGAGCGGATCGCCCGGCTCCTCGCTCTCGCCGAGAGCTCCAACGAGCACGAGGCCCAAGCGGCGATGAACGCGGCGCAGCGCCTGATGCTCAAGCACAACCTCGCGACGGTCGGGCGCCCGGCCACGTACCAATTCCGCCACCTCGGGGTCCCCTCGGGACGCATCTTGGAGGCGGATCGCTGGCTGGCGACGATCCTCAACGAGCACTTCTTTGTCGAAACCATCTGGATCCCGGTCTTTCGCCCGGAGCTTGGCAAGCGCGGCACGATTCTGGAGATCTGCGGCACCCCAGCCAACCTGGACATGGCTGCTTACGTCCACTCCTTCCTGCGAGAGACCGCCGAGCACCTCTGGAATGCCCACAAGAAGAGCACCCGGGAGTGCTCCAACCGGGAGCGCCAGCGCTTTCTGTCTGGCGTGATGCAGGGCTTTCTTGAGAAGCTCCGGGAACAGGCGAAGCGCAACGAGGAGCAGGGCCTGATCTGGGTTAAAGACGGCAACCTCGAAGGCTATTTCCGTCAGCGCCATCCCCGGGTCCGTACGGTCCGCTACCAGGGAGCGAACCCCTCCGAGGCCTACGAGCGCGGCAAGGAGGCAGGACGCTCGATTGTCCTCTACCGACCCATCACCGAGGGGTCCAGCGACAGCATCCGGCTGCTAGGACCGGGTTCCAGGTGAAGAGGTTCTTTTTTACCCTTACCCGTTATCTGCTCCTTGGAGCAGCCTGCTCCTCACCAAGGGATCCAAAAATCATTGACCTTCCTGCGGAGGGGGCTCCCTTTCCGATGGCGCCACGGGCCTTCCCCTGGCCAGCGGGGCCCTTTGCTCTAGTGTCCAACTATGGAAGCGACACGGTTTCGGTAGTGGATCTGACGCAACGCAAGGTGGCGGGTACACTTCGGGCAGGGCTCGACCCGGTGGATGTCGATGGCCCACACCACCTAGCCTACCACCGCCAACGCCGAGAAATCTTTGTAGCCCTAGCCTACCCGGCGCCCGCTGTTGCCCCGGGACCCCACGCGGCACATGGCTCCTCCCAGCGCCCCGGCAAGGTGATTCGCCTTGATGCGACCACAGGCCAGATTTCTGGTGAGATGCGCGCTGACAGCAATCCTGGCGACCTTGCTCTCAGCGATGACGGCACCCGGCTGGTGGTCACCCACTTTGACCTGCAGAGAGCCCTGACCAATGTGACCCAGGGGGTCGAGGCCCAACGAGCCTCCTTGTTGCTCTACGACCCCAACGACTTCCGCCCGGACGCCTCTCCGCGTTCCTTCCCGGTCTGCATCACCCCCCACGGTGTTGCCCTCTCCCGCCCCGACGGACGCCGTGCCTTTGTTGCCTGCTATGGCGAGGACGCCCTTGCCGTTGTCGACCTTCAGGCCCAGGGAGAGGAGGACGCCATCCTGCGTATCCCGGTGGGCCCTGCCGCTGGCACCGGGAGTTCGCTTCAGTATGGTCCTTACACCGCAGTCCTCGACCCCACCGGTAAGCAGGTGCTGATCGGCACCACCGAGGGGCGGGATCTTCGCATCTTTGATGTGGAGGCTGGTGCCATGGCGCCTCGCCGCTACTCCGCCGGAGGTGCGGTCTACTTCGCCGCAGCCGACAGCGGGGGCTTGGTCGCCTACGTACCGGTACAGACTCCGGATTTTCTGGCCCGGGTGGCCCTCGACGGCCAGGGAGAGCTGACCGAGCTGGCCCGCCGCACCTTTCTCCAGGAGGAGTGCTACCGCCCTCACGAGGCTGCCCTCTGGGACAACGACCGGGAGCTTCTCCTGGTCTGCGAGGGAAACCATATCCACCCCGGGACGCTGCTGATCCTCGACCCGGAAACCCTGGAGACCCGGGCCAGCCTCCCCATGGAAGTCTACCCGGACAAGGTGCTGGTGGTGACTCCATGAAGCCGCGGCTCATCCTCGCTGCCGCGCTGCTGGTCGGATGCTCCGGAGACCCCGGGGAGATCCGGCGCACCGCCGCCGAGCGAGGAGCCGCCCTCTTCTCCTCTCCCTCCCTGTCGCGCAACCAGTTCAACCCCTTCGCCTGCTCCACCTGCCACGCCACGGCGCAGCACCCTGCCGCCGGGCGACGTCTTCCGGGGGCGGACCTCGACGGGGTGACCGCCCGGCCTCACTTCTGGGGAGGGCAGGAGGGTGACCTGCTCCGAAGCGTCAACCACTGCCTCCGGATCTTCATGCTGGACAGCCAGGGGCTCACCCGGGACGACCCCCGGGCCTCCGACCTCTATGCTTTCCTTGCCTCGCTGCCCCTCGTAGAGACGACCCCTGTACCCTTCACCGTGGTCGGTGTCATCCGGGATGTCCCGGTTGGAGACGCCACCCGGGGCGGTGAGATCTACGGCAAGGCCTGCCGTTCCTGCCACGGGACGCCCCACGACGGAGCTGGCCGTCTCCCTGGAGCCTCCCTGCTTCCTGAAGAAACTATCGCAGAGCACAGCGACTACGACCCTCTTGAGCTCCGCGTCACGGTGATCGAGAAGATCCGTCACGGCTCCTTTCTGGGCTACGCGGGTCGCATGCCTCCTTTCTCCGTTGAGGTTCTGAGCGACGGGGAGGTAGGCGATCTCCTCTCGTACCTCGGCTTCCTTCCGCCTTGAACCCTATGCGACTCGTCGCC
>JANWXX010000088.1 GCA_025057345.1 Polyangiaceae bacterium
TACGGGCCTTACCCCGGTCAAGGCGGCGGCCTTGTCCGAGGTAGCCTTGGGCCCTCCCAGGCCACAACCCATCAGGGTAGCGGCCAACCCCAGCAACCACAGTGCGTACCGTGCCATGGAGGTTCGTGTGGCATACCGCAAGAGGGCTGGCCCAATTTTCGACGGACCTCCCCAAGGTTGGCCATGGGAGGGAACAGCGGGTACAGAAGGACCGTGGACCAGCAAACAATTCGGGGGTACTATGACGAATTCTCTCGTCGCTACGAAGCGGCTCGGCGGCCCAACGACCCACTCGGCTATCACGCGCTGCTAGATGACTTGGAGATCGACTTGGTGCGACGCTATGGGGTTGGGAAGGACGTACTGGAGGCGGGGTGCGGGACAGGGCTCCTGCTGGAGCGCATTGCCGAATTCGCAGCCCGGGCGGAAGGCTTTGACCTGTCGCCCGGCATGCTGGAAAAAGCCAGAGAGCGTGGGCTCTCGGTAAGGGAAGGCTCCCTCACCGAGATCCCCTTCCCAGACGCCTCCTTCGATGTGGTCTGCTCCTTCAAGGTGCTGGCTCACGTACCGGACATCCGCAAGGCACTGACCGAGATGGCCCGAGTCACCCGTCCCGACGGGGTGGTACTCGCCGAGTTCTACAACCCCTACAGCCTTCGTGGGCTTGCCAAGCGCTTCGGCCCTGCAGGTGCTATCAGTCCCAACCGCAAGGAGAGCGAGGTCTACACCCGCTTCGACTCCCCCGCACAGGTCCGACGGTGGATCCCCCCGGGCTGCCGCCTGGAAGGTGCCCGGGGTGTACGCATTGTCACCCCAGCAGCCTTCCTCTACCGGATTCCTCCCCTACGGAAGTTCCTTACCCGTGCCGAGTGGGCACTCTGCGATACCCCCCTGCACCGCTTTGCCGGCTTCTGGATCGCAGTACTCCGCAAGGACCAGTGAACACTTCTCTCGAAGGATGATGGGCTATCAACGCCAGACACAGAATCTTCGGCTTTTATCTCCACCACCCTATTCTTCTTCGGTCAAGACCAGAAGGCTTGGATGCTCTAGTCAAGCAGGAGGCTTGCGAGCCTGCTGAGGAGTACGCCGAACGGAAGGTGAAACATACCGAGCAGGAGCAAGCCGAGAAGCTCCTGGCACCGCAGCAGGTTCAACTCGCACGGGCTGCGCCAAAGAGCTCTTCAAGGGCTTGGATGTCGGCGCGGGCACGCTCTTTCTCGGCCTCAATAGCAGCGAACTTATGAGGCCAAACCCGCGTGCATTCGGAGCGGACCCAGCGCCGGAGCGACTGCTCGCCCTCCCGGTCAATCCAGGAGTCGTGCACCGTACGGATGGCTTCTTCATGATATTTTTGCAAACCCCTGGGGTGCTTGGCGAGGGCCTCTAGGAAATTGCAGATCCGCTCCACATCGGCGCGGACCCGAGCCAGCATCTTGCTCCAGTCTCGCTGAGCGAAGCCACCGAGAAGCTGAGGCTGCGGAGGTTGGCCGGGCTGTACCTGGGCGGCGGGTTGAGCCACTTGGGGAGCAACGGGAGCGGTGGGGAAGGTGCCCATCGCCGGGGCGGTAGGGAAAGGGGATGCTCCGGCCTGAGGGAAGGCGCCGAGGGCGGGTTGGGAGGCCAGCATCGGATTGGAGGGCTCGGGAGACGAGCCTAGACTGACCCGCTGGCGGATCTGGTCGACGACCCCAATAGAGCCGGCCCCCGCGGCCTTGTCGACGATACCCATGCCGAAGAATTGCTCCAGACCTCGCATCTCCCATTCACGAATCTCCCGGTCACCCGGGTCCGTGGCATCAAGGATCTCGATGATCTGCCGGGCGAAGTAGCGGGAGAGCACCTCGAAGGCCACGTCTGCTTTGGCCATCTCGATGTTCTGGAAGCGGACTACGCCCTCGGACACCTGCCCCCCTCGTCCCAGAGCATCTACCCGTTCAATGAGGGTCTTGCCAGGGGGAAGCAGCACTTCCAGCCGCCCGCCCTCGTAGGTAGCGTTGACAAACATCTCCCGGAGCATGCGCTCAATGCTCTCCCGGGCGGTGTTCCGGAAATCCTCTCCCAGGCCAGCGATACGTGCGGCGACTCGTTCCCGCATCTGCTTGCGCATCTCGATCTCCACGGCCGTCTCGTTCATCAGCCCAGGATTCTTCATCTGACGGCGTTTGGACTCTGCCTCCTCGGGGGTTAGCTTGGAAAGCAGATCCGCCTTGATTTGGCGGATTCGCTCGTCAGCGCGGGCCGCACGGGCATTCCGCTTATTGTCGCTCAGCTCATCGTCCATGTAGGCGCTAAGGCGGCGGCGGATCTCCGGCAGGAGACCTGTTGGATCTTCCCCCGCGCGGATGTGCTCAAAGAGTTGGTCAAAAACTTGCTCAGAGCGCCGCTCGAATTCCCGGTCGGAGAGGCCATCCTTCACCGACACAAGAGCACCTCGGAGCTGTGCTTCCAGCTCAGAGAATTCGCCGAGAATGGAGCCCATTACCCGCTTGTCGATGGCATCTACTTCCGTAGAGAGGTATTTGGCTACTGCCGCCTGGAGCTTCTCCAGCCCTGAAACCGGCACCGTGGAACCATAGAAGTCCATGATCTGACGGCAGACCGGATGGTTCGGGTTGGGGCCTTTGTGAACCCAGAGCATGGAGTAGGGGAAGATCCGGTCGACCCCTTGTTCCTTGAAGTTGCGCGTAGCCAAGGCCCAGTGCCAGTTTCCGTTTTCGTCCGGGTGGTCGAAGAGGTCGACCTTGGTAAGCACGACGAACATACGATCTTTGAGGGATACGCTGCGGTCAGCGGTCTGGGCCATGCGTAGCAGTTCAATCTCGTTGCGTACTAGGGAAGGACGGGTCACATCCTTGACAAAGAGGATCACATCCACCTCGTTGGTCAGTGCCTCCTCGGTGTCCCGCTTGGCCTTCTCTGAGGGCGCGTCGATGCCAGGGAGATCCATCAGCATCACCCCCGGCATTGCTCCCTCCACCGGGATCGTCACACTCACTGCCTTCACGGCCCTCACCCCCGGGTAAGGTCGGTTCCCGTGACGAGTATCTTTCAGGGCGATGAAGGGACGGATCTTCTCTGCTAGCTCATCCAGGCTCGCAGCTGCTAGCGTCTGCGGCTCCCGGTTGAGGAAGGCTCGAATCTCAGACAACCCTACAGCGATCTCCTGGAGTTCTTGGAATGCAGTCAGCTCCCTTCGACCAGCCCGATCCGGGTCATCCACCTCGTAGCCCATACGCTCCCGAAACGAGGCCCGGAGCCGTTGCAACTCCCCGTGGTTCAGCCCCGCCCAACGCTCCGAGCTGCCAGGCTCCAAAGCATCGAAGTAGCTGGCAATCCGCTCCTTGAACTCGCTGTCTTGGTAGAAATGCACCGTGGCGCCGAATTGTCCTGGAGGCCCTGGTTCGATGACGGTGGTGCTCCAGGTGCAGCGCTCTGCCTCGCTCGGAAGCAACCGCTCGCTCCGCAGCCAGGCGGAAAGAAACGCGCTCTTGCCCTGCTTTTCCAGACCCACCACACCGATCTTGACGACCCCCTTGGCAAGGCGTTTCTCCCGGTCCAGCGCTCGAGAGCGGAGATCCTCCAGCTTGCCCCGGATCTGCCGGAGCTGACGTGGATTGTCACTATCGGGCTGAAAGTACCCTGCAAAGCGATCAGCAAGCTGTCGATAGCGGAGCACCTTATCGGCGGTCCGTCGTAGCTCCTCGGCGTTACGTTTGCGGCCTTCAGGGCTCCACATGCTGTCTCCTCGGTGACCCGGACCTCCCCGGGTTTAGGCTGTATGCCTACCACCTATCGCCTCAAGTCCGCTACCTCACCCCTCAACCCCCCTTCCCCCAACCCCCCTTCCCCCAACGAGCCAAGGAGCAGATGACTCATCCCTGGATCACACCAAGGGCGCAAGTTGGCTCACTAACGAGATCTAGTTACATTAGAGAATGAGTTGCAAAATCGCAGTCTTTCGATATCCCTGTCTTGTGCTGGAGATTCAGGAAGAACGTGCCTTTAGGTGACCAAGGAGATGGGTAGCAATGCAGCTTAGGAAGATACATAGGAGCCTGGTTGTCGTGCTTCTGCTTGCGGCGTGCGAAGACTCCAACGAGGCACCAACCCCCGGCGGGGGGAACCTTGCGGGAAGCACCGGCATGGCAGGGTCCACAGGGAAACTAGGTGGAGGGTCAGGGGGGGGAGGTTCTAAACCGATGGGAGGGGATCAGGCAGGAACGGGCGGATCCCACGAGGCGGGCGCAGGTGGTGATAGGAGCGCAGGGACCAGTGGAACAGGGGCTGGAAGCCATGCTGCCGGGAGCAGAGGAGGGGCGAGTATCTGCGAGCCCTACGGTGAGGCAACTTGCGAGGAGGGGTTCACCTGTCTAAGCAGCAGCCACGATGGGTCTACCGGGTTCTGCAAAAAGAGCGGAACCAAGGCGCTAGGACAATCCTGTCCCACCCAGCTTAACCACACTGGCTGTGTTGCCGGGCTGGTATGCGCAGAGGAACCTCATGGCAACCATGCACACCCGACCTGTCGTCGTATTTGCGACCCGCTGGCCGCCGAACCTGGATGCACCGGGACACAGCTGTGCACATCAGGTTACCTACTAGGTGGATTCACCGGAGCATGCATCAACAAGCACGAGGACGCACAGACTGCGGCGCTTGGGGAGCCTTGTACTAAGAATCCGAAGAAGGGATCACCATGTGCCCCAGAGCTGGGAGTAAAGTATCACGGAGCCTGTGTACCCGAGGGCAATGGGTTGGTGTGCCGTGCGCTCTGTCGGATGGGTGGAGATGGCTGCACACAAGGAAATTGCCAGGATGTGATGGAGCTTGGGGGGCTCGGGGTCTGCATCCCCTGATCAGAAGAAGCGCACCAACGGCATCTTGAAGAGGAGCCCACCTTCACGGAAGAGGTACCGCTGGTTGTCCCGAGAAGCCAGCATCCCGGTGCCCAAGTAGGCGCTCACCAGGAAGGCAGAGAGGAGACCCCGAATGCGAAACCCCTGCCGCGGGTTGTGGTCCTCTAGCTCCTCCACGTAGCCGACATCGAGCCCGAAGGGACCGAGACCCATCTCAGGGCCAAAGCTCCAGCGGGATCGCCTCAGCCCAAGATCCTGAAGGAAGTCCCCGTAGAAGCCGAACCAGACACCGTCGTTGAAGTGGACTAGACTTAGCTCGGCGCCAAGAAGCGCCCCTGGACTCTTGTGGAAGGCACCGCCTACGTTCGGGCCCATCAGGAGAGCATAGCCGCTCTGCTCTTGCAGGAAGCGATCAGCACGGGCGGAGATAGGCGCGAAGATCGTGAGTGTCATCGTAGTGACAGGCAGGGCCCGGCGAAGCATGAGGGGGAAACGAGGATACACCGGAGGCTCCGGGGGTGCCGTGGATTCTGGTAGGCTCGCCGTTCATCATGGAGTTCCCCAACTGCACGGTGGTCGATCATCCGCTGGTGAAACACAAGCTGACGTTGATGCGCAAGGCAGAAACCAGCACCGCCAGCTTCCGAAGGCTGCTCAGCGAGATCTCGATGCTACTGGCCTACGAAGCCACCCGCGACATGAAGCTTGCCAACGTAGAGATCGACACCCCCCTAGCCCACATGGCAGCACCAATGCTCGAAGGAAAGAAGGTAGTGTTGGTGGCCATCCTCCGTGCCGGTCTTGGCATCCTCGATGGCATGCTCCAGCTAATTCCCTCGGCCCGCGTCGGCCATGTCGGTCTCTACCGTGACCACAAGACCCTCGAATCCATTGAGTACTTCTACAAGGTTCCCCAAGATCTTGCCGACCGCGCCGTCATCGTCTGCGACCCGATGCTTGCCACCGGTAACTCTGCCGTTGCTGCCGTCGAGCGCCTCAAGCACTCGGGCCCTGCCTCGCTGAAATTCGTCTGCCTCCTCGCCTGCCCCGAGGGCCTGGCTAACTTTCACAGGCACCACCCGGATGTCCCTATCGTCACCGCCGCCGTCGATAGCCACCTCAACGAAATGGGTTATATTGTACCTGGCTTGGGCGATGCGGGGGATCGCCTCTTCGGGACCAGGTGACAGGAAGTGAACAAGTTCTGTGCTCGGGGGACCGACGGTCGGGAGCTAGCCTTCCGAGGGGCAACAGTCCCCGTCCGGGCCCAGGGCGGCCTTGCAGTGGTGGTCCTCACTCAGCGTTCGTCAACCTTCACCACAGAAGGAGAATCGAGCTGTCGCTCCGTTCAAGCCTATCACGTGGAGTCGGTGTTTCAGGAGGCGCTCAGGAGACGCTAAGGGCCGGCAGCATTGATCCGGATGGCTTGTAAGATTGTTCGAAGTACGCTGTACCTACTTCGGATCATCTCCACCTGAACCCACTATAGTAGCCAACGTGTCCAACCTACTCCCTCGCTACCTCCCCCTGATTGATCCCGATCACTTCCACGACCTCGCGTTCTACCGCGAGCTTGAGGACACGGGCGTCGAGGCGGTGCTGCTCGGAGGGACGGGCAGCGCGTACCTGCGGGACGTCGCGGCAATGGTACGCGCGCATACGCAGATGCGCATTGTGCTCTACCCGGCTGGGCCGGACAGCGTATGCCCGGTGGATCTCGTGCTGATGCCCGACGTGATGAACTCGAACTCTCACTTCGCACGGCCCTTTGGCTCAGGCTCAGTCGCGACGGCGATTGCCATTGCAAAGCAGGGTCTAGCTTACCTACCCGTGGCGTACTTCATCCTCGGCGACTCGACGGCTAGGTGGTACTTCGACGCCTTCCCCATCAACAGCGATAAGCTGATCATAGGGTACTGCACATACGCAAAAATGGTGGGCTATCGCCATATCGCGCTCGACTGCGAGGATCCCAAACGGCAGATCGACCTGGGGCTAGTGAGGAAGATCAAGCAGGCCACCGGGTTGCATCTCACGGTGAGCGACGAGATCACTCCAGAGCAACTCCGCGAGTTGCTCATCAGCGGCGTCGATACGGTGGTAACCCCGAGCAACCTCCTAGAAACCGCAGACGACCCCATTGCCCTAGTAAGAGCCCTCCAGGACGCCATAATTCTCTGAGCGGACAACCTTCGCTCCTAGTACCTCCGCTGCTACGGTTTGCGCGTGTTGTGGCTACGCGGGTTCTCTTGGACATGTGGGTTGTTGGTTTCGGTAGGTTGCCAGGGTCCAGAGCGATGGGCGGGTACCTACCACTCTACGTGGGGGCTTTGCGTGGTGAAGGTCCGGGGGCGAGAGGCGGTGATCCACTACCCGCGAGGGGTGATGAACTGCCGGATCGAGGAGCCCGTCACCTTCCGGTGCCAGTGGCAGAGCGGCGAGGCCCGGGGCCAGGCGGTCTTCCGGGCCCAGGAGGACGGGACGCTCCGGGGGAGCTGGGGGCGAGGGGAGAGCGCGGAGGACGGCGGGCCATGGGTGCTGGCGCGGTGATCTCGCCGCTTCCTCAGCAGAGTGGTACACCGGTAGGACGTGCCCATTCTCGGTGAATTTCCCCCGTTGATCTTCCGTATCTTCGGGCCGCTTTTTGGTCTCCTGTGGGGCAGCTTCCTCAACGTGGTGATCCACCGGGTGCCGGCAGGGATGAGTGTGGTGAAACCACCTTCCCACTGCCCTGCCTGCAACGCGCCCGTCCAAATCTTTGACAACCTACCGGTGGTGAGCTGGCTGCTGCTGCGGGGCAAGGCGCGGTGCTGCGGGGCGCCGATCTCCCCCCGGTATCCGCTAGTAGAGGCGATGGGCGGGCTGCTTGCTTGGGCCATCGTAGAGATCGTCATCCTAAGGCTACCTCCAGACACTTCGCTGGGGCGGGCGCTGGCGATCTTCGGAGCGGACTTGGCATTGGCACTGGCCCTGGTGGCCGCCTCCTTCATCGACATCGAACACCTCTACATCCCCGACGGGATCTCCCTGGGGGGTGCTGTATTGGGGTTCCTCACCACATCGTTCCGCCCCCCATTGACCCATGCAGATACGGCACTAGGGGCGCTGGGTGGCTTCTTGCTGGTATGGCTTCCCTTCGATGTGCTCTACCGCAAGCTTCGAGGGCGTACCGGAATCGCCATGGGGGACGCAAAGCTGGTGATGTTGGCGGGGGCGTGGTTCGGTTTTCGAGGAGCGGGGTTCGTGTTCCTGGCGGGAGCGTTCCAGGGGACAATCGCGGCGGTGCTCCAGTTCATCGTCAAGGGGAAGCTAGAGGATCCAGCGGTGGTGCAGCGAGAACGGGAGGCGATCCTGGCGGAAATCGCCGCCCTTCCTCCGGAAGAGCAGGCCATCGCCCGAGAAGAATTGAAGGAAGATCCGCTCTTTGAGGAGGGAGGAGGAGCACTGGGGGCGCGCATGCCCTTCGGCCCCTTCCTGGCCCTGGCGATCCTGGAATATCTTCTGGTCGGGCGGGACTGGCTCGACAGCTACCTGGGGTCGTCTTGGTGAGCCGGTGGTGGGGGCTGGGGCTGGGGATGCTGCTCGGGTGCGGCACTCCGTCCCGAATCCCGACCCCACATCTGGGAGAGCATCCAACACCGGCGGACCGGTGGCAAGAAGTGGAGACACCTCCGCCTCCGGTCGAGGTGGAAGAACTCCCCCCCGCGCCGATAGGTCATGTATGGATCGACGGCCAGTGGCGTTACCAGCCGATGACGCGCCGCTGGATCTGGGAACAGGGACGCTGGTGCCAGGAGCCCCCTGGAACACTGTTCTATGCCCCACCGCGTCTCGTCCGAGAAAGAACAGCGCGGATCGTAGATGGGGAGGTGCACAGGGTTATCCGCTGGAACGAGCTCCGGCAGCGCTACGAGGAGGTGGATGTGATGGTGGATCGCTGGCGATGGATCCCTGGTACATTCTACGTCCGTGGTGCCTTGGGCCAGCCGGTCCCCTGGGTCGGAGAGCTTTCCTGCCTCTCCCTGGAGAACAGACATTGAGGAAGACTACCCTAGGAGAACAGGCTTGCTGTGGAGTATGCACAGGATCAACAAGGAGGTCATGCCACAGCCAGAAGAGCTGCGCGTAAAGACCCTAGGGGTAGCAACGATCCCCTCTCCCCTGAGGCTCGGGGCACCCCTCACCGGATACGTCGACGACCGAACTCGGATTGCCTTTCACATCGAGCAGATCGACGGACAATCTCCCCAGGAGCACTGCTGGTTTGAGGCCGGAGGGCCAAGAGAATTCCTTTACTTCGATCCAGCCCAAATCACTGCGGGGATCGTCACCTGTGGGGGCCTTTGCCCGGGCCTCAACAACGTGGTCCGCTCGTTGGTGCTAGAACTGCACCACAAATACGGCGTCCGCAGGATCCTCGGCTTTCGCTACGGCTTTGAGGGAATGACTCGCCGAGGCCAGGAGCCACTTTTGCTGACTCCAGAGATCGTGGCCCACATCCACCAGCAAGGTGGCAGCCTTCTCGGACAGTCCCGGGGGAAACAGGATCCCTCGGAGATAGTTGACGTCCTTGTTGAGCGAGGAGTCCATGTGCTGTTTCCGGTGGGCGGCGATGGAACGCTACGGGGAGCCCACGCTATCTATCAGGAAGCAGAGCGCCGCGGTCTGAAGATCGCCGTGGTCGGTGTGCCCAAGACAATCGACAATGATGTCCCCTATGTCGACCGGACCTTCGGCTTCGAGACAGCGGTGGAAGTTGCTCGCCAGGCAGTGGATGCTGCCCACGTGGAGGCTCTGGCAACCCACAACGGCGTCGGGCTGGTCAAGCTAATGGGGCGGGACGCAGGCTTCATCGCTGCTGCTGCTACCCTCGCTAGCCGCGAGGTCAACTTCTGTCTGGTTCCCGAAGTTCCTTTCCGCCTCGATGGGCCCAGGGGTCTCCTTGCCGCCCTGGAAACTCGCCTCACTCAGCGCGGCCATGCAGTCATCGTCGTCGCCGAAGGCTGCGGGGCTGCACTGCTGGAAGGCGAAGGAGAGCGTGATGCCTCTGGCAACCTCCGCTATGCCAGCGCCGATTTGGACATCGGCATTCACCTGCGGGATGCAATCACCCTCCACTTCCGGGAGCGTCGTATTCCCCTTTCTCTCAAGTACATCGACCCCAGCTACATGATCCGAAGCGTCCCTGCCAACGCTAGCGACAGCATCTTCTGCGACGCACTCGCCCGCCACGCGGTCCATGCTGCTCTCGCAGGAAAGACAGATCTCGTCGTAGGACGCTGGCACCGACGCTTCACGCATATCCCCCTGACCCTGGTGACCTCGACTCACAGGCGGATGGACCCCACCGGAGAGCTCTGGTTCTCCGTTACCGAGGCCACAGGCCAGCAGCCCATGGTCTAATATCTCACAATCTGGCCCGACAGCTTCCACCGACCAGCTCCACTTGGGGAGGAACCGCCCTTCCGATGGTCATGCACGGCCGGAGCTCCCAAGTTGAGATGGTATGGTCAGTCGACCTGAGGGGATCGAGGGAGCGGCGACCGATACGGAGGCAACACTAGCAGAGGTACTGAGAGGCCAACGACCCTCTGACGAAGCTGCAGCTTCACGCGCTTGGCTGCTTACCCTGGCTTCCTCGGTAGCGTGGCGTCCTGATCGATGACCAGCAAGCGCACCCTCCCGGTAGACACCAGGCGGCCCTGTTCATCGTGGACATCGACCTGCCAGACCTGGCTCCGCTTGCCCTTGGCGAGGGGCCTGCCAGTTGCCCGGAGCGACCCGCCTCGGACCCCGTGGAGGAACGAGGTGTGGTTCTCCAGCCCCACTGCCACCTTGCCGTAGGGAATCACGGAGAGCGACGCCCCCACCGAGGCCACGGTTTCGATGAGCCCCGCATGCACCCCGCCGTGGACGAGGCCGAGGGGCTGGAGGTGCTCGGGGCCCACTGTCAGCTCGGCCACCAACTCCTCCGCCGCAGCCCGTACGAACCGGATCCCCATGGCACTCTTCCAGCCGTCGTGGATGCTCTCGATCAGTGCGACCAGATCCGGGCTGCTCGTCTCCTCGGAGGTGCTCATGAGCGCCGCAGCATACCAGCCCTGCCTCCCGTGATCCTCCTGGCTATAGCACCAACTCCTTTCGCAGCGCACAAGGACGCGCTGGGTTAGAACACACGGCAGTTCTTCCATCTGCATGGTACCATCACCGCACCATGTTGTCGCTGCGCCCTGCCCGCCTCATCGCCTTGTTCGCCCTGTCCACCGGAGTCCCTGCACTAACCCCAGGTTGCTCGGGAGAGGCCCCAGGAGGACCACGGCCCGAGGAGCTTGGCAAGGTCAGTGCCGAGCTAACCAAGGCAGAGCGGATGGCCCGCTATCAAACAATCAAGGCAGCGGCAGCGGCGCGGGGGATCCTGAATACAGCGTACCTGCTAGGAGGCATTGCTTATGCGGAGACGGGGCTGGCCCATTGCTGGTCCGAGGCTACCTGGGCATGCAAGGGGCCGAACTCCGCCGACTGCAGTGGGGGCCCGGTGATCGCAGGGGCGGGCGATGGACCTTGCTCGATCCAGGAGGGAGGGCTGGGGATGTTCCAGTTCGACGCTGGCACCTTCACCGACACACTCAACAAATACGGCAACAGCGTGCTCACCGTCGCGGGCAACGTCGACCATGCGATCACCTTCGTGATCAACATGGTGAAGAAGTCGGCATACACGACGAATGCCGAGACGGACGCCAAAGCCCTCGCATGGATTGCCAACTATGACTACAACAACAGCACTCAGCGAGATCAGTGGATCAAAACGGTCACCCACTACTACAACGGGTGCGCTCCCAGCTACAGTTGTTGGAACCAGCGCTACAAGCACTACAACGACTCCCTCTCCTTTGTGGTGAACGAAACCGGCCTCGACTTTTGGAAGACCGCCGCTCCCACCCCCCCAGATTGGAAGGCGACCTTCGTCAGCCAGAGCTTCCCCTATGCAAGCCAGCCCTTCTCACTGACCGCAGGCTCGATCCAGGATGGATACATCGAGATGAAGAACGAGGGGAAAGCTACCTGGAAGCCAGGTGAGGTGTTCCTTGGGACCACCATGCCCCGGGATGGCAAGAGCCCCCTGGCAGCCCCTGGCTGGATCAACGACCACCGGGCTGCCACCGTCGATAAGGAGACTCCCCCCGGCGCCGTCGGTCGCTTCTCCTTCGCCGTCCGTGCTCCGGACAAGCCTGGCGAATATCCCCAGTTCTTCAACCTCGTCCGGGAGAATATCGCCTGGTTCAGCGATGAGGGTCAGGGTGGCCCCCCCGACAACCAGCTTCAGGTCAAGGTCACCTCCGTGGCTGCCCCCTGCCCTGCCGGTGTGGGTGCCTCCTGGGTCTGCCAAGGCAGCGAGAGGATCAAGTGTGATCCAGAGAGCGGCATCGTTACCAAGGAAACGTGCCCCAACGGCTGTGAGCAAGGCGCCGGTCCCGCCGAGTGCTCTCCCCCCTCTGGTCAGGGTGGAAGCGGCGGGGAGGGCGGTTCTGGAGGGGGTGCCGGCACGGGGGAGAACGCCGGCACCGGCGGGGCAGGTGGCCCTGGATCCCCTGCGGGCTCTGGCGGAAGCAGCATGGCAGGGGCCGGAGGTTCCGGACAGATCGGGGCGACGGGCGGTGGCAACCCCGGGCAGGGTGGCAGCGACGCGAGCGGCGGGAAGGGTGGAAAGAAGCCCGCAGAAGAGCCTAGCATCCAGTTGGAGAACGTCGGCAGGAGCGAGGAAGGTGGGTGCAGGGTCGCCACACCAGGTCGGCAGGGTGAGGCCTGGGCCGGGCTACTTCTGTGCCTGTTGATGCTGGCACCCCGGAGGCGCAGGACGAACCTCCGGAACATTGAGCGTCGCACCGTTGGGGCTCCCTCATCACGGGAGTGAGAGACAGACATCCTCCGCACAGGTTTCCTGGTAGAGCCCCACACAGGCTTCGTCCCATCCCTTCTCGCAGCAGAAGGGATCCTGGTCGCAGACCTGACCGACACAGGGGGAGCAAGAGGGGTCCATAGGACCGCCGGTATCGCAGACATCGTGCGGGCAGGCAAGGACCAGGCTGTTCGGGACAGGTGGAGGAGCCCCTCCGCAGACCTCCGGGCAGGAAGTCCCGCACTGGTTACAGACGCACAAGAAGAGCTGCTGCCAAGTGGGGTTGGTGATGCAGTTTGGGTCGAAGTTGTTAAGGCACTGCTGGCAAGCCGCTTGGCCAAGACATGCCGCAAGCTGCGGACCGCAGGAGCCCACGACGCACACTAGGCACTGGTTCACACCGGAACCTCCAGCACCGGAAATAGCACCGGCGCCCGCGGCTCCCCCGAGGCCTGCGGTCCCTCCGAGTCCACCGCCCCCAGAAGCTCCACCGCCCCCGGCCCCACCCGTACCACTGGCACCACCAGCCCCCGCCGTACCGCAGCCGCAGTTGCTTACCTCCGCCTGGTCAACACAGATTTCATCCCAGCTCTGGGCGCAGCAGAAAGGATCTTGCTGACAGATCTTCGCCACGCAAGGAGCACAATCCTTCTTGAGTGGCCCTCCAGTCTCGCAGGGTGAGTGCGCGCAGGGAGCACAGGGCCCGCAGTCTACCGGGCAGGTTTCGCAGGTTTCGTTGCTGGCACAGATCCCGTTCCCACAGGTCACTGCCCCACCTGCCCCCGCTGCACCAGCTCCTCCTTGACCAGCTCCTCCTTGACCGGCTCCTCCTTGACCGGCTCCTCCCTGACCAGCCCCTCCTTGACCGGCTCCTCCTTGA
>JANWXX010000089.1 GCA_025057345.1 Polyangiaceae bacterium
GGCAAGATATCCAGGTTCTTGAGGGGGTCGAGCATGTGCGACTCCGGCCGGCGATGTACATCGGTGGTACCGATCGACACGGTTACCATCACCTTCTCTGGGAGATTGTGGACAACTCCATCGACGAGGCCATCAATGGTCATGCGCGCCGTATTGAGGTTACCCTTGAGGCCGATCACAAGGGGGTTACGGTTGTGGATGACGGCCGCGGCATTCCGGTGGATATTCACCCTAAGTTCAAAAAACCCGCCCTTGAACTGGTGCTCTGTTCTCTCAATTCCAGCGGCAAATTTTCCAGAGCCAATTACAAAGTGGCCGGTGGGCTTCACGGTGTTGGCGCCAGTGTGACCAATGCTCTCTCCGAGAAGATGGTTGCTATCGTTTGGCGTGATGGCCACGAGCATACCCAGAGCTATGTCCGGGGCGTCCCTCTTGGTCCTCTCAAAAAAACCCCCATCAAGGGGAAGAGGCGAGGCACTTCTATTTACTTTCGTCCCGACGTACAAATCTTCGGGAAAGAGGCTCGCTTCGATCCCCATCTTATCCGTGAGCGTCTAGAGGCGAAGGCCTATCTGCACGCAGGTCTGGAGGTGATCTTCCTTGACGGAGCGACGGGAGAGAAGGTTACCTTCCTCCACCCGAACGGTATTGCGGACTACCTCCCGGTGCTTATTGCCCGCCGAGGCTCTCCTACCGTCCACAGCAATCCCTTCTATGTGCTTCGTGAGTCTACCGGGGAGAAACCCTTCAAAATCGAGGTGGCTCTCCAGTGGACGGAGAGTACCGACGAAGCCATTCGCTCCTACGCCAACGGTATCCCCACCCCTGACGGTGGCACACACGAGAATGGGCTCAGCATGGCTGTGGTGAAGGCGGTTCGCTCCTTCATCGAGACGAAGAAGATGACCATCAAGGGCGTTACCCTTACGGCGGAGGATATTCGCGAAGGGCTAGTAGCATTGCTTTCGGTCTACATCCCGGATCCTCAGTTCCAAGGCCAAACCAAGAACCGCCTCAATAACAGTGACGTTTCTGGTCTCACCGACTCGCTACTCCGGCCCGCGCTAGAGCAATGGCTTCTAGAGAATGGCTCCATGGCCGAGCAGATCGTCAACCGCGCTATCCTGGCCGCCCGCGCCCGAGAGGCTCGCCGGGAGGCAACCCAGAGCGTCACCCGGAAGAGCGCTGTCAGCCACCGGCTCAATCTCCCTGGCAAGCTCGCAGACTGCTCCTCCACAGATCCGGAGGAGAGCGAGCTGTTCCTCGTTGAGGGAGACAGCGCTGGGGGCTCTGCCAAACAGGGGCGTGACCGCGCCACCCAGGCCATCCTCCCGCTCCGAGGTAAGGTGCTCAATGCGCTTCAGGCCTCCGACGCCAAGGTGATGAACAACCGGGAACTCCAAGATATCGTCCAGGCCCTTGGCTGCGGCATAGGCAAGGATTTTGATCTGAAGAAGCTTCGCTATCACAAGATCTTCCTGTTGATGGATGCTGACAGCGATGGCCATCACATTACTACGTTGCTCCTTACCTTCTTTTATCGCCAACTTCCTCAGCTTCTACGGAATGGCCATGTTTACTTGGCCATGCCTCCCCTCTACCGCATCGATGCCGGGAAGGAAACCTACTGGGCCCTGGATGACAAGGAGCGGGACCGTATCCTTGCTCGCCTTCCTAAGAACGTGAAGTCTCAGATCAGTCGGTTCAAGGGGCTAGGAGAGATGCCTGCTGCCGATCTCAAGGCAACTACCCTCGATAGCCGGAGGCGCCGCTCCTTGCAGGTGCTCATCGACGACGAGGAAATTACGGATCAGGTGCTCACAGAGTTGATGGGGAAAGATGTCCAAGCACGCTTCAAGTTCATCATGGAGCAGGCTAGGAAGATGGATATGGAGGCGCTGGACCTCTAGAAGAAGTTGCCGATGGTGAACTCGAAGACACTCGTTTCCTCATAGGGGAGGGGCTTGAAGGGGAAGCCCCACTCGAAGCGAAGGGGACCGAGGGGGGAGAACCAGCGGAGCCCGAAGCCCCAGGAGGTACGAACATTGGCCAGTGAGCTTGGGAAGGAGAAACAGGGGGTGTTGACTGCATAGAGGCCCCTGCTACCCGCGCTGTTGCCGCCACTGGCGGCCTCGCAATAGAGACGTTCCAAGTTCCAGGCATTTCCCAGGTCTGTGAAGATGACACCGCGGACACCCACCTGCTGGACGATGGGGAACTCCAGCTCGAGATTTTGGTAATACATGAGATTGCCGCCGATGTTGGCACCGTTGGTAATGGGGCGGCTGTTGGGGTCGAGAGCTGCATTGAGGGGAAGGCGAGGCCCGAGAGTTCGGAGGCGATAGCCGCGGACATCCAGGATGCCTCCGAGGAAGAAGCGTGCGAAGATGGGGACACCCGAGGCGTTGGGGCTGGTGACGACGCCGCTCTCGGTGTTGAGCTTGAGGACAACGTTGCCGCCAACGGGGTAGTAGAAGCGGCCCGTAGTACGGTAGCGAATGAATTCGTTCTCGCTACCGAGGAGGGAGTCGGCCAGCTCAACCGAGCCGGAGAGGAAGACACCGCTGGTGGGGAAGAGGCGGTTGTCGCGGGTATCATACGTAAGGGTAGGACGGATACTGGAGGTGATGCCATAATTGAAGAGATTGGCCAGGGGCAACCGCTGGAATACGCTGACGGAGCTTGCGGTTCCGAGGAAGGTGCTGGTGGTTTCGGTGCTGACTTTATCCTGCTGGAGGTTGTAGGAGACGAAGGCACGGAGCGTAGGATCAACAAGGGGGTAGCCAAAGGTGAGGGAGCCTCCGGTGCTTGACTGGCTAAAGTCGTTGAAGATCCGGAGCTGGTCAAAGAGGTCGACCGAGGCGGAGAAGTTGGTATCGAGGAAGTAGGGCTCGAACCAACGGATGTTAACGAGTTGGCGAAGGCCAGAAACCTGACCTTGGACGGAAAGAGATTGACCTGTGCCGAAAAGGTTGGCCTGCTGGACCTGAGCGGTGGCGATAAAGCTCTCGATGGAGCTGAAACCGGCGCCGACCTGGAAGGTGCCCGTGGGGCGCTCGCCCACCTCAATGTTGACGTGGATGGTGTCAGGCTCACCGCTGCTTTGCTCGGTGGAGATGTCGACCCGCTCGAAGTAGCCCAGGGCCATAACCCGGCGCCGGGAACGCTCTAGCTTGGTTTCGCTAAACAATTCTCCTTCGGAGATTTCTAGTTCACGGCGGATGACCTTGTCTCTGGTCTTGGAGTTTCCTCGGATCTCGATGCGTCCAAAGTGAATCAGGGGGCCCCGCTGGATGGGGACGATGATGTCGACCTCGTTGCGATCCTGATCGATATCGGTAGCAGGCTCGGCCTTGACGTTGGCGTAGCCTGCATCCCGGTAGAGGGTTTGGACATCTTGGAGATCCTTCGCGAGCTCGGTTCGATTGAAGACATCTCCGGGACGGGCACGAACCATCTCCCGGAGGTGGCGGCGTCCACCAATGGGCTCGACCTCTTTTCCCTCTGCATCCCGCTCGAAGATGCGAAGGCTCCGAATGCGAAACTGAGGCCCCTCGTTGATGGTGATAGCCAGCTCGATACCGCTCCGATCCGGAGTGAGCATGATGCGAGGTGCGTTGATCTGCACTGAGAGGAAGCCCCGGTCATAATAGAGGGAGGAAAGGATAAAGACATCCCGGTCGAAGGCATCCTGGCGGAAGGGGCCACCGCTACCGAAGGAGAAGAAGCCACCGTTTCCGGTGATGAGCACTTCTCGGAGCTGCTCCTCTGGAATGCTGTGGTTGCCAATGAAGGTGACGCGGCGCACGCTCACTTGCTCATGCTCTTTGACGATGAAACGTACGACGACCTCACCATCCCGCTGGGGGACGACTTCAAAGGTCGCTTCTGCGAGGAAGTATCCCTTCTCCGCGTACATGTCGCGGATCTTCTGAGTGGCCTTTCGGAGGGCCGGGTAGCTGATGACTGTACCCGCCTTGATGTCGATCGCCTCGGAGAGCTTGTCGTTTTCGATCTCGCTGTTTCCTTCGAAATCGATGGACTTGATGCTGGGACGCTCGCGAACCTGGAAGCGGAGGATGACTCCATTGTCGGTGCGCTCCAGGTCGACTTCGATGTCGTCGAAAAATCCGGTATTCCAGAGCTCGCGGACGTCGCGGGTGAGGGTTTCGGGGGAGAAAGGCTGGCCAGGGCGCTCCTGCATACGGGCGAGCTGGTCGTCGCGAACCATGCGACGGAGCCCCAGGAACTGGATGGCCACGATGGTCAACCCCCGAGCCTGCTCAACCTCGGTGGCGGGGAGGGTGGGCGGGGAGGGGAGGTCTGGCTGGCCAGGGCCGGGAGCACCGGGGTCGCCTTGAGGAGCTGCACCTACCGGCGAGGCGAGCCCCAGAGCCAGGAGCGCCGGGAACAAGCGCCCGAGGGCAGAGCGGAGAGCTGGGGCGCGCGGCCAGGGGGGAGTCATCAACAGGAAGGCAGGGGGAAGGATAGGAGAGGCGGTCGCTAGTAGCCCGCGCGGCGAGGGCCGACAAGAGGACTTGGCGGTGGGTTGTCGACGCCGCCTACCCTCGGTAAGGTGTTTCCAGAATGGCGCGTCTCATTCTAGCTACCGCCGATGGGCAGCAGATCGTGGAGCTCAAGGCGCTCAACACCATTGGTCGCCACCCCAACAATTCGATCCAGCTCTTGGACAAGATCGTCTCCAAAGAGCACTGCATTATCGAATACCGGGGCGATCACTTTGTTCTGCGAGATTTGGGAAGCCTCAATGGCACCATGGTCAACAGCGAGCGCGTCAACGGAGAGATACGTCTGAAGCATGGGGATGAGATCTCCATGGGATCGACACGGGCCCGGTTCGAGGAGGGCCCTCGCGTGGTCGGTGGCCCTGCGTTGCCTGCTTCGCCTCCATCAGGGGCCGTAGGGCCACCACGAGCGCAACCGACCCCTGTCATTTCAGCTCCCTCGCCCTTGGCTCGCTCCTCGGCGGACTTCCCCCAATCTCCGGGTAACTCAAGTGGGTATCAAACGACACCACCCTCCCCAAGTATCCCACAGTCGACGGCTTCGCCGAACCCCTTGCAGGGGGCACCCCTTGGGGGTTCCTCAACCAACCTGGCTGCTACCCGGGTTGAGGTACAGGCCCAAGAGCGGGCCATCGGCACGCAGATCGCCGCCGTACAGAAGGGCTTCTTGCCCCATGACCAGATCGCCCACAACCCGGCACAGCTCCGGGACGATTACGAGCGGTTGCGGATGTCCCACGAGCTCTCCCGGGAGATTGCTTTGGAGCGCGATCTCCCCAAGATGCTTGAGAAACTGCTGGCCTGGCTGTTTCGCACGACGCGAGCGGACCGTGGCGTAATTTTCCTCAAAAACGAGCGGGGAGAGATGGTCAGCATGGTAGGGAGGCGTAGGGATGGTAGCGATGCCCCGATCACTGTATCGTCCACGATCCTCAACCATGTTACCAAGGAGCGCGCTTCGGTGCTCACCCACGATGCAGCCATGGACTTTGCTGCAGCCAAGGGGCGAAGCTTGATTCTGAGCCGGATCAACTCGGCCATCGTGGTGCCGCTTCTGCATAACGAGGAGGTGTTGGGCGTCCTATGGCTCGACTCGGAGTCGCTGGCGGTCTTTCAGCCGAAGGATCTGGAGATGGTGACTGCCGTAGCCAACCAGGCGGCCATGTTCCTCCAGATCAACATTCTCGGGAAGAAGATCGAGGAGGAGATCATCACCCGTGAGCGCTTTGCCCGTCTGGTGTCTCCTAACATTGCCGAACGGATCGCCTCCGGCGCGCTTAAGATCGAGAAGGGTGGCAGCCTGGTCAAGGAATGCACGGTGTTCAATAGCGACATTCGGGGCTTCACCAGGATGAGCGAGGGTACTGCGGCGCCGGTCATCGTCGAGATGCTGAACGACTATTTCGAGTTGATGGTCGAGTCGATGTTTCAGTTTGAGGGGACCTTGGACAAGTTCATGGGTGACGGCATCATGGCCATGTGGGGGGCGCCTGTGCAGCACCCGGACGATGCACTCCGATGCGTCCGCTGTGCCCTAGACCAGATGGAACGTCTCGGTCGGTTCAACCGCCAGCGTGTCGCCCGCAACCAGCCCCCGATTGCCATCGGCATCGGAATTCATACCGGGGAGCTAGTCGCTGGCTACGTGGGCAGTTCTCGTGCGCTTTCTTATACCGTGATTGGGGATACGGTGAACACCTCCGCTCGCCTCTGCGGGATCGCCGAAGCGGGCCAGATCGTCGTCAGCGAGAGCACCTACAGCCGTCTTGGGAATCGCTTCGAAGCAGAGGAACTTCCCCCCGCTAAGCTCAAGGGCAAGGAGCGCCCGCTGCGCATCTTCAACATCCTTCGCGAGCGCTCTGTGAGCCAGGTACCCGCGAACCTCGTGTCCTCCTGAGCCTGGCTCCGCATTTCCATGAAGAACCTTCACAAGCTACTTGTCGAGCGCGGTGTTGCCTCCATGCGTCAGGTTGAGGAGGCAATGGCGCGCCAGGTACTTTACGGGGGAGACCTGGCCACCTATGTGCTGGAGCAGATTGGCCAGGATCACGAGGGGGCCCTCAACCTAGCGCTGGCGGATTACTTCCACCTGACTCCGGCAGATGCTGGGCCACTCCCACTGGCGACAGAGCAGGTGATGCAAGTCGTGCCTCGGGAGCTAGCCCTGCGTCATGGATTCTACCCACTGAAGCTGGAGGACCAGACCCTTGTGGTGGCAGTTTCGTCGCAGCTTCCAGAGTCGGTAGAAGGGGATCTGTTCTTTCACTTCCACCTGCCCACGAAGCAACTGGCTACTAGCCAAATCCGTATCAAGCAAGCGTTGGCGCGAGATGGCATAGTCCCCCTTGACCCTCGAGAGCGACGTATTTTGGCCCGTATCGAGGGGCGTCCTCTGTCCACTACCAGCTCTGTACCGCCGCCAGCGCCGACCGTTGGAGGCCCCCCTTCTGTCCGGGCGATGACCCTGCGGCTCCCTGCAGTGCGGCCTCCTCGGGAGCCTTCAACCTCCCCTGCAGTGGCCTCTGTAGCGGCGCCGGATCTTCCCCAGGAAAATCGCAATCTTGCCTGGCCCCAGGCCACCCGAGGGCTGCTCCGCTGGATGCAGCAGGCCAGCAAGGCAGAGGCCCCATCGAAGTATCGTAGGCGCCGGGGACCCATGCCTCTCGGAGAATGCGAAGAGAACCTTCTCCGTGCTCGCACTGGGGAAGAGGTGCTGCACATCTTCTTCGACTTTGCTCAACAGTACTTCATCTATTCAGCACTGTTCGTTGTCCAGGGTGATCTGGCCGAGGGTCGGGATGCCTTTGGAGCCGGAGCCGACCCGGAGAAAGTTGCAGGGATTGGCATTCCCCTCGACCTGCCCAGTTGCCTGGCACAGGCCCGCAACCTGGGCGCCCCCGTGAGTGTTCCCCTGCGCCTTGATGGAATCGACGCCAGCCTGGCTGCAGACCTTAAGCGCTCCCCTCGCAAGGCCGTTTTCGTGCTCCCGATCATGGTACGCCAGCGGTGCATTGCCCTGCTCTACGGTGACAATGGGGAGGATGCGGCCGAGCTGGCTGACGCTGCCGAGGTGATCGCAGCCGGCTCTCTCGCCGGCAACGCCCTCGAACGTCTCGCGATGGAGCGGAAGCGCAGGCGTAGCACAGAAACGGGAACCTCCTCTCCCTCCCTCCCCCGCAAGACGACCCTGGCCGGGATGCCTGCAATCCCTACCTTTACCGAAACCACCAGCACAACCACCCGCAACCGCTACCAGAAAGCGAGTGCTTTGGCCCGAGCCTTGGGTCTTCCCTCCGATCTGCCCAGGGCAGCGGTTCCTCCCCCCACCGTTGTTTCTCCTCAGCTTGCTTCTCTGGAGGATAGCAATCCGTTTCGCAAGTTGACTGCCTCGTTTGATGCAGCATCCTCGGAAGCCCCACCACGGTCTCAAGAATCTCCACCTGCGACAGTAGCGGTAGTGCCCCAGGCTCAGCCTACCCCGATCGCCCCGGTAGTACCTCCAGCGCCAGAGGCCCCGGAGGTCCATATAGGTGAAGCGGATATGGACGACGAGCTAGTCCAGTCGGCGCTTCGAGAGGTGCTAGGCAACACCCCTACGCTGCCTCGCTCTGAGCGTGCCTCCTATCACCCGCCCACGCCTCCTCCGAGCGAGCACAAGCTCACTGCCCTCCCCTCGATCATCGTCGACCTGGATGACGATCAGATCCGTCTCCTCGACCGTCTCACCGCTACCCCTGACGGCGATGACGAGGCGCTCAGTGAGATCCTCAAAGAGGGGGTCCGCATGGTTCCCGCCTTGCTGTCACGCCAGCCAGGTCCGCTCCGGGTTCCTCGGGAGCATCTCCTTGCTGGCGAGGTGCGCCCCTCCCAAGCGGGACCACTGCTTCGAGCGCTCGTCGCGCTTCGCAGGACGGCTCTTCCCTTTGTGGTGGTCCAGAGCGGTAGCTCCGGCGCCGAACCTCGGCTGCTGGCCACGTTGATGCTGGGAGAATTCCCCTATACCGAAGCGGTCCACGGGCTGATCCCTCGGTTCTTCGACACGGATCCAGCGGTAGCGAGGGCCGCTCTGACCAGCGCCCGCTGGCTACGTACGTCCCCTGAAGTGATCGCGCAGATCAGCGCCGCGCTCCAGCGTATCCAAGAAGACCCAGAGCAAAGCGAGGAATGCCGCGCTAAGGCTCGTGATGCAATGGAAGAAATCTGGAAATGAGTCTATTTGTTTTTGTGTTGAACTTGTCTCCTTTTGCCTTCCTCACCTTTGTCACACTCTCTGCTTGTACCATCAACGCGGAAGGAGCCCTGAATAGTCCGGAAGGAGGTGTTGGGGGAACAAGTTTTGGAGGTGCTGGAGCAGGGGGGGGCCATCCTGAAGAACCCTGATGGCTCCAGAGGGGGAGGAGCAGGCGGCTCCACGGTAGGAGGCGGCGGGAGCGACGCCGGATTTGGTGGTGACGTTGGTGCAGGTGGCAGCGACGCCGGGGCGGGTGGTAACGACGCGGGGGTGGGCGGGAACGCTGCCGGGAGCGGAGGAGGCGCCGGGATGGCCGGAGAAGGTGACACCGGCAGGGGTGACGCGGGTCAAGCGGGGGAGGGAGGCGGAGGGAAAGTCGGGATCGGGGGCTCGTCCGGCGGCGCAGGCTCCGCAGGCACTGGCGGGAGTGGCGCGGGAGATGGGGGTGGAGGCGGGATAGAACCGAGCTGCACGGATGGGCTCCAGAATGGGGAAGAAACGGACATTGACTGCGGCGGAACATGTCCGTCCCTTGCAACGACGGTGAGGGGTGCGAGCAGGGGGATGATTGTCAGAGTGGGGTATGCGTTGGGGGGCTTTGCTCCTCACCGACCTGTTCGGACGGGGTGAAGAACGGGCTGGAGACGGCCACCGACTGCGGCGGCTCTTGCCCAGGGTGTTCCGTCGGCTCCGGCTGCAATGAGGGGAAGGACTGCCTCTCGGGGGCCTGTATCTCACAGCTCTGTGTCCCCTCTCACTGCACTAACGGGAATACGGATCAGGGCGAGTCCGATCAGGACTGTGGTGCGGTGTGCAAGATTGGGTGTACGGATGGGAAGAACTGCGGAGCCAACCAGGACTGCGCGAGCAACCTGGGCATGCCTGCCTGATCGATGCTTTCCCCCGGGTTCAGGCAACATGAATGTCGGAGGGGGGAGCTGCCCCGGGATCACCAACGACGGCCGCTGCTTCTTCACTAAGAACCCTGTGACCTGGTACGACGCCGTCACCGCCTGCCAGCAGGACAATGCCCACTTGGCCACCTTCACCAGCCCTGCCCAGGCTAACACCGTGATGAATTCCCTCGGGGTCATCGACCAGACCTGGCTCGGCGCTTACTGCTCCCCGGGGGCCGACTGCACGAAGCGAGCCAGCTACCAGTGGATCGGCGGAGGAGCTGTCGGGGAGGCGGGGTGGTCCGCGAATGAGCTGGATTTTTCTAGCCAGCGCTGCTTCCGGATCGTCAGGGAGGTGGACCACACCTGGAGGTACAACGGCGGGTGCGAGAGCCTGTTCCGTGTGCTCTGCGAGCGTGGGCTCGGAGAAGAGCTTGACCTGCGGGTGACTTGCGGTCCGCGTCCGGGAGGACTACTCCCGCGTCCGTCCCGCCATGCGCTCCCACGAGATCCGTCGCGCCTTCCTCGATTTCTTTGCCCGGAAGGGTCACCAGGTCTGCCCCAGCTCTTCTTTGATTCCCAACGACCCAACGTTGATGTTCCCCAACGCCGGGATGGTCCCCTTCAAGGACGTCTTCACCGGCAAGGAGAAGCGGGATTACACCCGTGCCGCCTCAAGCCAGAAGTGCATCCGGATCAGCGGCAAGCACAACGACCTAGAGAATGTGGGCGTCACCGCACGTCACCACACCTTCTTTGAGATGCTCGGCAACTTTTCCTTCGGGGATTACTTCAAGGAGGGGGCCATCACCTACTGCTGGGAGTTCCTCACCCAAGTGGCTAGGATCCCCGTCGAGCGTGTCATCATCACCGTTTTCGGCGGCGAGGATGACCTCCCTGCGGATGACGAGGCTCGCGCCCTCTGGAAGAAGATCAGTGGTCTGAGCGATGACCGGATCCGGGGCATGGGCAAGGCCGACAACTTCTGGCAGATGGGCGACACGGGCCCCTGCGGGCCGTGCAGCGAGGTTCATTTTTGGCTTGGTCCCATCCCGGATGGGGGTGTCCCTTACCACCGCTTCGGCGAGGAGCCCTCCCCCGACGGGAATGGCTGGTTTGAGATCTGGAATCTTGTTTTCATGCAGTTTGAGCGGAGCAAGAAGGGGGATACTTTCGTGCTAGAGCCACTCCCGGCACCCAGCATCGATACGGGTATGGGCCTAGAGCGCATCGCCAGCGTGCTTCAGGGGGTTACTTCCAACTATGATACAGATCTGCTCCTTGATTTGGTGCAGGAGGCTGCCCGTATCTCCGGGAAAATCTACCGGCGGTCTCAGCATCCGGACGACATTAGCATGCGGGTCATTGCTGATCATGCCCGGCTAACGGCATTCCTGATTTCTGAGGGCGTCTTTCCGGATAATACGGGGCGCTCTTATGTACTCCGGCGTGTCATGCGCCGCGCCATCCGTCATGGCTATCGGCTTGGGATACCGCGGCCTTTTTTTCATGAAGTTGCCCTCAAGGTCGTTGAGTTGATGGGCGACGATTACCCTCAGCTCCGAGAGCGCCAGGATCTCATTGCATCGATTACAGAGCAGGAAGAGATTCGCTTTCGGAAGACCCTGGAGCGTGGCCTCCAGATGCTTGACGAAGAGTTTACTACCCTACGTGCAGCGGGGGCTAGCAAGGTGCCGAGCACGTTCGTCGCTCGCCTCAAAGATACCTACGGCTTCCCCATCGATCTGACCCGAGTCATCTCGGAGGAGCAGGGCTTCGCTGTAGATGAGCAAGAGGTGGAGGCCATCATTGAGGAGTGGCAGAAAGCGGGGGCTGGCAGCAAGCTCAACGCCGATGAGGGCGTCAGCAAGGTATTCTACGAGGCGCTAGAGAAGGTTCCTGGCAAGCAGGTAACGTTTACTGGCTACGAAGCAGAGGAAGGACAAGGCACGGTGGTGGCTCTGATTGTCAACGGAGCCCTGGTGGATGAGGTTTCCTGGCAAGGAGGCAACGGCCGCCCTGGGCTCCCCGAGGTGGACGTCGTGGTGGATACCACGCCGTTCTACGGACAGGGCGGGGGTCAGGTGGGTGATCAGGGGGAGATCCATCGGGTGGAAGGTACCGGTCGTGTCACCATTCGCGATACGACCAAGCCGGTGCCAGGGCTGGTGATCCACCACGGGAAGCTGGCTCAGGGCTGCCTCAAGGTTGGGGATAAGGTCGAGCTGGAGGTCAACCATGATCTCCGCTCGGCCACCCGGCGCAACCACTCGGCGACGCACCTGCTCCATTGGGCGCTAGGGGCCGTACTGGGAGAACATGTACAGCAGAAGGGATCGCTGGTGGGCCCAGAGACGCTGCGCTTTGACTTTAGCCATAACAAGCCGATGACCCAGGGTGAGATCGAGCGGGTCGAGGAGCTGGTCAACCAGAAGGTTTTGAGCAACGCTCCAGTACAGACTGCGGTCCTGCCCATCGATGAGGCCAAGAAGAGCGGTGCCCGAGCGATCTTTGAGGAGAAGTACGGCGACATGGTGCGGGTGCTCACCATGACGCAGGACTCGGTGGAACTCTGTGGAGGTACCCATGTACGAGCCCTGGGCGAAATCGGGCTCTTCAAAATCCTCAGCGAAACCGGTGTGGCTGCAGGGGTACGCCGAATCGAAGCAGCCACCGGCTTCAATGTGCTCCGCTATGTTCGGGAGCAGGAGGCACTGCTACGAGAGATTGCCGCCGTTACTCGTACTCCTGGGCGTCCTCGAGTTGAGGCAATCACCGCACTCTGCGACCGAGTGAGGGAGCTAGAAAAGGAGCGGGCAGAGCTAGTCCGCAAGCTGGCTTTGGGTGGAGGAGGCGGCATAGACGGACTACTGGCCCAGGCTCGGGAAATCCAGGGGGTCAAGGTACTGGGTGTCCAAACCGAGGTAGGTGACCCAGGGGCCCTGCGGGAGATGGCGGAGCAGCTCCGGGACAAACTGGGCAACAGCGTGGTCCTGGTCGCTTCGCCTGCAGGGGGCAAGGTTTCGCTGGTGATGATGGTGGCCAAGAACCTCAACCCGAAGCTCAAGGCTGGGGATCTCATCAAGGACATCGCTCAGATCGTTGGCGGCAAGGGCGGCGGTCGCCCAGACATGGCCCAGGCAGGGGGCCCGGATGTAGGGAAGATCGATGCAGCAGTAGCTGCGATTCATGAGCGGGTAGCAGCGGCTCTCAGTGGATGATCCCCTTGCTGCCCGCCAAGCACCACACCATGGCGTGTTCATGTCCGCTCCTGCCAGCGCCTCGCCTGCCTCCCAGCCCTTCGCAGAACCCACCCCTCTCGGACTTCTGGGCCTCTCCATCGGCTGTGCAGCGCTGTTGCCGGTGGCCTTGGGCTTGAGCATGACTCCTGCGGCACTCCGCACCGCTGCCTGGTTCTGCCTTCTCTTCGGAGGAGGGTGTCAGATGCTCGCAGGGCTAATGGCGCTGGCGAACAAGAACATGCTTGGAGGGACGCTGTTTACCACCTTCGCTTTCAATTGGGGGATGAACTGGTGGGTGCTCTCCGGCATGGCGGATGGGAAGCTGCCCGATCCTCATGTGGTGCTAAGCGTCGATATCTGCTTCCTGATCATCTTTGTCGTGCTCACCTATGCCTTCGGGTTCTTCTCCAAGCTGCTGGTGGCGTTTCTGGTGGATATCGACCTGCTCTACCTGTTCCGCATCCTTCGCGAACTGCTCAAGAACCCGAAGACCTTCGCCGTTCCGATCGCATGCTGCACCATCGTATTGGCGTTGATTGCGCTTTGGATCTCTTTTGCCATTCTGGTCAACAGCAGTGCCGGGCGCCAGGTTTTTCCTATGCCGGGCCCCCTCTTTGCTCCCCCTCTGCCTCCTGCTTCTCCTTCAAC
>JANWXX010000008.1 GCA_025057345.1 Polyangiaceae bacterium
GCTCGATACCGCCTCCAGCATCGACATGACCCACGGTGGCGTACTCTTGCTGTTGGGCCGCCTGGCCCACAGCGTGGGTCACCTCAACCGAGCCGAGCGAGCCTACCGAGCCCTGCTCTTGCTCCTCCGCCGTCAACGCACCGACACCCCTCCTTCCCATCAGGTCGATCTTGGGGTTACGGAAGTCACCTTCGAACTTTACCGTATTGCTACCCAACTTGGACAGCTTGAGCGAGCTGCTGAACTCCTTGAGTCTGCCTTCGAGACTGCTGCACAGAGCGGGTTGGAGGCTGCACGGTTGGAACGGGCGCTTCAGAGCGCTGGTGAAACTGGGCTCCTACTCCGCTGCTTGGATGCGCGACTCCAGCGAGCCTCCTCTGACGAGGATCGCTCTGCAGCCCTCCTCGCCCTTGCCCTCGCCCACGAACGGCTTCACGACCTCCTCGCATCCTTCAACGCCCTAGAACAGGCCCTTTACCTTACTCCTGACCAAGAGGCTCTCCATGTCAGCGCCATCCGTATCGCCCGTGAGCCCCCCCTGCGAGAGCGCTATGCTGCCCTACTCCGAGGGCTAGCTTCGAAAGCACCTTCCGAGCAAGCTGCGAGGCTCTGGATACGCCTGGCCACCTTCCATGAACTCCAGGGAGAGCTACCAGAGGCCATCGTTGCCTGTGAGCGGGCCTGCGCAACCGGATTTCACCTGCTGGACGCCCACCGAGCCCTTATACGACTCCGAGGGGCTCTCGGAGACCTCCCTGGAAAGCTGGCCTCCCGGCGGGCTCTGGTGGATTTGCTAACTGACGATCCATCCTCCCTTGCGGACGCGCTCTACGCCCTTGCAGAAGAAGAGCTAGCATCCCTGGACAACCAGGAAAGTGGTGCTTCCACCCTGGAGCGTGCCTTGTCCTTGGCCCCACGTCCACACGAGGCGCTGGCGCTGCTTCGTACCCACGCCCCTGGCTCCACTTCCCGAGGGCTCCTCACTCTCTACGAGCAGGTTGCACGACGCATGGGGGACCAAGCCATCCTCCTAGATGCCCTGGAAAAGCTATCTTTCCTACCTGACAGTGGAGATGACCTGTTCCGTGAAGCCACTGCATTGGCAGATCAACTCGGGGAGAATGGTCGAGCCGAGGAGCTCCTCCGGCGCGCCGTTGAGGCCACCGGAGGAACCTGGGCGATGATCTCCTTGGCAGAACGTACCCGCAAGGAATCTCGATGGCAGGAGTCCCAGCAATGGTTCCAGCAGGCCGCCGAGGCCCTCGGGGAAGAGCAAGGCTTTGAGCTAAGCTTGGAGGCCGCAAGGATTGCTGCAGGACCCCTTAAGAACGGTGCCCTAGCAATGCAGCTTTACCTTCGACTGTGGCAAGCTCGCCCGGGAGAACGTAGCGTCTGGGAGCCTCTCATTGCCCTCCTTCGCAAAACTGGTGACACGGAACAGCTTGATACTGTACTTGCAGGATCCGCTGCAGCCGCCGAGGATCCTGCCTCACGCCGTGCCCTGCGCATGGAGCGCGCCGAGGCACTCTTGGAGGATCCTTTTCGCCAAGAAGATGCGATCACGGCTCTCCGGGATATGCTCCAGGAAGATCCGGATGACAGGGATGCCCAGGGGCTCTTGCTTAGGATCTACGAACAGACCGGCCGTACCGACGAGCTTACAGCGCTTCTGCGGAATCAGCTTGAGAAAGCCTGCCGCCACCAGCTTGCCGACGAGGCCTCTACCCTAGCCCTTCGTCTCGGTGCTCTCCTATCCCACACGAAGCCCCACGAGGCCCTCGAAGTTTACCGTACTGCTCTTCAGGCTGCTCCGGACGACGCCATGCTCCTCCGGGAGCTTGTAGCACTCCTAGGCCCTTCCGGAGACCCCATAGAGCGAGCCTCCCTTCTGGAGCGACTTCTGCGAGGCGATGCAGTACCTGACGGTGCACGGCTCGCTAACGAGCTTGCAGACGCCTATACCGCAGCAGGCAATGACGACGGGGTGGAAGCTGCGCTCCTCCGTGGTCTCACCTTGGACCCAGACGATGGTTCTTTGCGTCAGAGAATCGAAGAATTTTACACGAGCCGCCAACGTTGGCGTCCTCTTGTCAATCTCCTTCTCAGGGAGGCAGAACACCACCTTGATCCTCAGGAATCTGCTGCGCGACTCCATCGGGCAGCCCGAATCCTGACGAAACAGCTCCACGAAGCTCATCAAGCAATCGAACTACTTCGCCGGGCCCGTACCTTGGCCCCCGATGACCTCAACCTACTCCGTACTCTCGTCGATGCCCTCCTGGATGCTGGAGAGCAAGATGCTGCAAGAAACGAGGTGAACACTGTTCTTGAACAGAGCCATGTCGAGAATGCCACTCGTGCCCAACTCTTGCGGCTCAATGCCCTGCTTGCGCTGCGCCAGGGCAAGGAGGCAGAGGCCGTGGCAGCTCTTGAGCAAGCCCTTGCGCTTGGCGCCGACGATGCCAACAGCGAGCTCATCGAGGCCTTGGAGCAGCTTCGCCGGGCTGCCTCCCGCCGGGGGGATGCAGAGGCGGAGCGCATGGCGACCTTGCGCCTCGCTGAGCTTCACCTTCAAAGAGGTGCAACCGGGCAAGGGCTGGATCTGCTCCGCCAGTGGACTTCCCGCCAATCTGGTGATCTTGTGGCCCTGCGCACCCTCCTGAATCTAGAGGCCGCTGCTAGCAACTGGCCTGCTGTCATCGACCTCAGCAACCGTCTCATCGCTGCCGATCCGGAAGAAACCAGGACGGAAGCTGCCCTCCTTCTCCTCGACGCCTGCACCCGTACGGGGAACCCTGCCAATGCCCGCAATGGCCTTGAGCTGGCCTTTACTTCCTTTCCCAAGAATGTACCTGTCCGCTCCGCCCTCAAGCAGCTCTACGAGCAGATCGGGGCCCAGCGCGAGCTGGCAGACATCCTCCTCCATGAGGCAGCCGATATAGGGAATGAACCCGATCGCTTTGCTCACTACCGCCGCGCCGCCGAACTCTACCTCGCCACGAACCTTGCCTCCAATGCTATCCCCGTCCTTGAAGCTGCCCTCCGCGCGAAACCAGGGGACCACGACTGTACTGTCCTCCTCGCGGATTGCTACCTCGCCACAAACCAACTCGAGCAGGCCACCAACCTCCTCGACGCTGCTATCAACAGCCACAAGAATAAGCGTTCCCCTGCCCTCTCGGTTCTCCAACATCGTATGGCCCGTGTGGCTCTTGCTGCTGGCGACCGCGGCATTGAGGTCCAATGGCTTAACGCTGCCCTCGACTCCGACGCCCAGAATACCCAAGTTGCCGCCGAACTAGCTGACGCCGCTACGGAAATCGGACAGCTCGACCTCGCCCAGAAAGCGCTTCGAGCCATCACCGTTGCCAAGAATCCGGGACCCATCTCTAAGGGTATGGCCTTCTACCGCCAGGGTCTTCTCAGCTATCACCAGGGCGACCAGCGCAAGGCCATCGTTATGGTGAAGCGTGCCCTCCAGGAAGACCCCTCTCTAGAAGAAGCTCGCACCTTCCTCGAACAGCTCGGGGAAAAGGTCTGAGCACACAACCAAGACCTGAGGGGGCCGATGAGGGCTCATGCCGCATCTTCCTCGCCTCCTGCTCCTCTCTTTTCTGCTGTTTTGCCCTTCCACAGCCCTCGCTGACGGAACTTCTCCGGGGCCTCTCCTGGGGGGCCCTTTCCTCTTTTCTCTAGCAGCTTGGGGGTCTTCCCTAGGAGAACGAGGTGCCTGGTTGCGCCTGCAAGTTCCTCTCGATCTTGGCAAACCACACCCGGGGTTGACATCCCTCCCCAGGGAATCAACCCCCCTCGCAGACCCACCAACACATCGTCCGTGGATCTCGGCGGTGCGGCTGAAGCAACTCCAGCGAGCGGCCTGGCGTAGCGTAGGCTTGGATGTTGATCCCCAACGCCTAACTCCACGAACACGCTTGGCGGCTTTGCTTCCACGGGTGAGGCTCCGGGGCCTTCTGAGCAACGGACAAACGCTCCGCTATACCCCTCTGAGCGAGGATGATCTACGGACGCAGGCTACCGGACAAGCAGGGACGATCTATGAGGTGCGCCTCGATTTCGAATTGGATCGCCTCGTCTTTGCGAACGACGAGATCGCGATTGAGCGGCTTCAGCAGGAGCAGCAGCAGCAACGCCAGCAGGTCACCCACCGGCTAACGGAGCTGCTGGGTGCTTGGCATCGCAGTGCTGCGCGAGTGGCTTCCTCAGAGCTAACCGAAGAGGAACGACTCGAAGCCGAGGCAGCCCTGCAAGCCGCAGAAGCAGCGCTGGACCTGCTAACGGAGGGAGCGTGGTCCGCCACGGCGAGTCAACGATGAACTACTCAATGCGGCGAACAATCCAATAGCCCCGAGGAGTATCGATAGGGCCTCCGACGGCACCGGGGGCTAGAGAAAAGAGTTCAACCTCCGGGGCGGGCTCCAAGATGCCGCGAACCATACGCCCGGCATCCTCGACGGAACCAGGATCCCCTTGCCTTACGGCTGCTTTAAAATCCTTACGAGCTAGTTCGGCGAGCTGCCGCGCCCGTTGAAGAGCATCCGGCTTGTAAGGAGCATCCTCTGGAGCAAACTGCGCCCCCCGGTACTGCACGAGCACGACCCCGAATCGCACGGACTTAGGGGCATTGGCAGGTAGTGACCTACGCTCGGGAGCAGGAGTGGGAGTCAAAGATTCCGGCAGAGTGAGACTAGGAGCGCTCAGCGGCGGAATCAAAACGGGCACAGGTACCGAGAGGGTGGCGGACCATGTGGGACGCTCAACAACCGGAGGCCGAGGGGCTCCTCGGATAAGCAAGACCCCGACAGCTCCCACCACAAAGGCCCCAAGGGTGATGGTCGTCGACCGCTGCACCCTGGCGTTTTACCCTGGAATGAGGCACCGCAACAGGACACTCTGCCCCTCCGGATAGGAAGGAGATTTGAGGACAGGGGCACACCACCCCTGCTACAACCTTCCCCTAGGCCCCCTGTGGGCGCTGCCCCCTCCCGAGAGAGACGAGCGAATGTTCAAGGTCGAGTGTCCTGGCTGCAAGGCTAGCTACAACGTGGATGAGCGCCGTGTACCGGCGAGTACGGGCATGAAGATGCGGTGCCCGAAGTGTACGACTACTTTCCAAGTCAAGCGACCCGAAGATGCCTCCGGGGCCACTCCCCTTGCTCCCCCCCCATCGCCCCAGCCCAAACCGGCAGCTTCTCGCCCCCGAAAAGCCACGGTCATTGGCCTGGGAGGGCTCGCCCCAGGGCTCCCAGGCGCACCAGCTCCCTCCGAACCTGGCCCTGGTGAAGAAGACTTGCTCCCCGCTGTCGTCAGACCTCAGACTACAGCTTCTGCCACGGCACCTGCCCCCGCACCTGCCCCCGTACATACCCCTGCCCCCTCAGCACCGACCATCGACGAGCTAGACCTCCCGGCAGTAGCCGCCGATCTCCCCGCCGTAGTTCCAGCCCGGGGCGCACGCGCCAGGACGGCAGCCCCCCCGATCGGAGACATCACTGTCCCCGATCTGGATCTCGACCTACCTGCGCCGGTAGGTGCCATGGATCTCCCTGCAGTACGTAACCAAGAGGCTCACCTTCCGGCGGTACGTACAGCAAGTGCCCAAGAGGAAATCGATCTACCAACCGTACGAGGAGACACCGATCTACCTGCTGTCCGCGCCGACGCTGACCTGCCAGCTACGCGAGGGAATATCGATCTGCCAGCGGTACGATCCCAAGTTGCCCCTCAGCCGCTTGCCAAATCTGGAAGGCAGATCACGGGTGGAGTTCTCTTTGATGACATCGACCTCCCAAGTGTGAGCGCCGACCTCCCCGAACCTCGGCGTGCGGATCTGCCTGCGCACAAGGAGGATCTGCCTGCACGCAAGGAGGATGTGGTATTGCCCGCCATTCGCGTGGACGCCGATTTCCCCTCGGAGAAGAACAGTAGTTTCGGAGAGATAGATCTCCCAGAGGTTGCTCCTGGACTCCCCACTCCCCTCACGTCGACAGGCCTCCTGCCCACTTCCCCCGGAGCCACCCCAAGTCCAAGCAGTGAGGGAGACTTTCACTTTGACTCTATCCCGGAAGCTCCTCCCCAAGCGTCCCCAGCCAAAGCTGCTCCCGCAATGAGCGACATTGGCGGACTCGGGATCCCCCGCGCTCCCAGCCTCCCAGATTTCGGAGCTGTCAAGCCCTCTGCCTCCCCGTTTGATGATCCTCTGGAGGAAGACCCTTTTGGTCTACCTCCCCAGTCCGATCCCTTCGGAGTTGTGCCCCCCAAGGCCCCGACAGCTTCCCCCTCCAAACCCCAGGCCCCCTCCCGTCAAGCAGGGGGAGGGATCAACTTCGGAGAGGTCGATCTGGGCGGTGATCCTGGAGGAGGCTTCAGTACGATCAGCGAACTCCCCAAGCCCCCCTCCCAAGGAGCTGCGGCAAGTGCTGCCGAAGCCCCTGGCTGGGGAGAGCGTGACCTTGGTAGCAGCGATGACGACATGGAGTTCGAGGCCATCCCTCAAGAGAAGGGGGATGCCCTAAAAAATCAGGGAACTCCGGAAGTCCCCTCTTCCTCCATCACTGCACCTCTGAGCGGAACCACCCGGGTCGCGGACAGCCGCTCCAAACCCCAGGTCGCGCCTATCCCTACCCCCCTTCGCTCCCCAGGAAGAGGTCTTCGTACCATCGCGTTGCTGGGACTTGTAGTTCTTCTCGGCGGCGGCTCCCTCACCTTTACTCCCTTCGGCCCCTTTGGTGTCAACGCGATTACCGACGTCGTCAAGGCCAAGGACTACGAAGCATTGCGAACTTCCACCCTGGCAGCACTACGACAACACTTCGCCAAAGATCTAGCCACCGAGGCTGCCAGAGCGCTCCAGCTTGCAGAGGCAAACCACGCGAGCATGCCCCGGGCCATTGGGGTCACCGTGCTTGCAGCTTATGCGGCTTACCTCAAAGAGCTCCGGTTCGGACACGACTCGGCTCAGCATGCCCACGCCAATACCTTGTTGGCGACAATCCCCGTGGACCCCCCCCCCCTGGCTATGAGCTCGCCAAAGCTGCTCAGGCTGCTGCATCCGACCAGCTCGCCCGAGGACAAAATCAGATCGAGGCCTACCTGCGACGCAATCCAGATGACGAGGACGCCCTAGCCCTGGCCGGAGAGATCGCCTTGCAAGCCAAGGATAGCGAGCGCGCCCTAGCCCACTGGACTAAGCTCGCTGCCTCCCCCACCCCACGCAACCTCTTTGGCCTCGCCAGGGCCTATCTGCTCAAGAAGGACACGGAGGCAGCAAAGGAGGCGGCCCAGAAGACCCTCTCCCAGGAGCCCAAGCACGTCGGCGCCTTGCTGCTGCTCGCCACCATCACCTGGACCACCCAGCGTGATGAAGCCACCACAACCAAGAACCTTGACGCCATCCTCAAGGGCAACCGCGACGCTGCTAGCCAGGCGGAGCTCGTCCAAGCTTACTCCCTTGCAGGACACATCCACCTGACTCGCTCTCGTGTCACTGCCGCCGAAGCCTCCTTCGGCGAGGCGCTCAAGCTCAGCCCCAAGGCCTCTGCTGCCCTGGATGGCATGGGCGAGGCACTTTTCCGTGCAGGACGCTTTGCTGAGGCCCTCGCTCGCTTCGGTTCTGCCATGGAAGCCGACCCCGAAGCCATCGAACCCAAGCTTGGCGTTGCCAAAACTAAGCTCGCCCTTGAACGCCTCCAGGAAGCCAAGGAGTTGATGCGCTCTCTCGATAAGAAGCTCCGTGACGAAAAAAAACCTGACTTCCGGGTTCTCCACTGGAAGGGCCGTGTCAGCGAAGCCCTCGGCGACAAAACCGCAGCCGAGGCCGACTACAACGAGGCTATCAAGCTCGCGGGCAACGACCCGGGCATTGTCGATACCTATATCACCCTCGCCCAGCTCCTCCACAGCCAGGGGCGCGCCGCAGAAGCTCAGAGCAAGCTGGACGAGGCAAGATCCAAACTCCCTCGCTCTGTCCCCCTCTTCAAGGCTCTCGGCGACCTCGCTGCTCAGTCCGGGCGTTATACCGAGGCCGAAGCCCACTACCGCAATGCTCTCCAGATGGATCCCCAGGACATCAGCACCCGCTTCGTCCTTGGTGTCACCTTGCGCCGCCTCGCCAAATTTGACGCCGCCTCCGAGGCCTTCGACAAGGTCGCCGAAGCTGACAAAGATTACCCCGGGCTCTCTCTAGAGCGTGCTGTACTCTATGAGGCTTCAGGCCAGTCCGCCAAGGCCATTGAACTCTACGAGTCCGCTCTTGCCAAGGCCCCCAATGATCCGGATCTTATGCTCCGCGTCGCCGCTGCCCTCCTCGCCGCCCAGCAGCCTGGTCCCCGCGCCGAAGAGCTTCTCCGCAAGGTGCTCCAAATCCGCCAGAACAGCGCCGAAGCCAACCACTTCCTAGGCCGCGCTCTCTTGGCCAAGGGCACCAATCTCGCGGAAGCGCTGCGCTATCTCCGCCGCGCTACCGACCTGGACCCTAACCGTGCAGAGTTTTTCCTCTACGTTGGCTGGGCTGCCAACGAAGCCGACGACCAGCAGCTTGCTAGCTCCTCTCTCGCGAAGGCCTTGGACCTCGACCGAAGCCTGGCCGACGCCTACTGGCAGCGCGGTGTTCTACGCCGCAGGCAGCGTGCTCTCGCCGATGCTGAGCAGGACCTCCTTAGAGCCCTTGAACTACGTCCCTCCCGCTATGAGGCTTACGCTACCCTCGCCGAAGTCTACGAAGAGCAGCAAAAATGGCCTGCTGCACAGGCTTCCTGGCTCAAGGCTCTCGCTGCAGATGGTAAGCATGCCCTCTGGCAATTCCGCCTTGGGAAGCTCATCTACCAGCACGGCGCCAAACCCGCTGCCCTTGACCCCCTCACCAAGGCAGTCCAGCTTGCCTCCCAATCTCAACTTCTCCCTCCCTGGATGGCGGACGCCTGTCTGCTCCTAGGAGAGGTCGAGCGAGCCACTGGGAAGAAGGATCTCGCTATCGAGCACTTTCAGCGCTTCCTCAGCCTTGCCCCGCTCGACTCTCCCTACCGCACGGATGCCCTCAAAGCCCTCAAGGCCCTCGGTGTGGATACCCGCTGAATCACCGCCGATACGGGTTTGACGAAAGCCCATCGTCCCCCACAGGTACCTTCTTGAAGATGGGAGGGGTCACCCGAGGTGCGGGCACCAAGGAAGTCGAGGGAATCGCTGGCGCCGAAGATGTCCCGATCGTTGGGAGTGGAGTAGATGCAAGAGGTAGGGAAGATGAGGGAGAGACAGGCATCGGTGAAGGAGGGTTCCCCCCCCCCGTTGCTGCGCTCGCTGCGGGAACCACCACAGCCACTGGGGGAGGTCGCATCACGACCCATACCAGTACACCCACGGCCGCTACGGTCACCACCAGAGCTGCCCCTAGCGCTACCAGAAGCACTCCATTCCCTCGGAAAGCAGCCGTTGGTTTCGCAGGAAGCAACGGAGTGAATCCGACCTTTGACCCAGGAGACGCCTCGTAGGAGAGGGCGGCTGAGGAAACGCTGGAGAGCTGGGGGGGAGTTTCTGCAGCGGTAGGCTCATCGGGGGAAATCGACCCGGGGGACCGGAGATTCCGGATAACTGCGCGCCGTTGGGCAATCTCCTCGCCATGCATCTGCTCCACGTAGCGAGCCACCTCCCGGTGGGTAGCCACCTCCACCCCACCCCGGGCGGCTTGCTCTAGAGCCTCAGCAAAATCCGCGCAGGTAGCGTAGCGAGCATCCAGGGGTCGCTCCAAGGCTTGGGCACAAATCGCATCCAGCAACGGATGGATCTCCGGATGCACCGCCGAAACTCGGGCGATCTCGCCATAGAGCACTTTGGTCAGCGTTTCGGCCTCCGAATCCGCCTTCCCTCGGAAGAGACGCCTTCCTGTAAGCATCTCCCATAGGATGACTCCCATCGCGAATACATCCGCGCGCCGATCGGTGGGTTCACCACGGGCTTGCTCCGGCGCCATGTAAGACAGCTTCCCCTTGAGCTGGCCCGTTCGCGTCACGGCAAGCCGCTCATTGGCCCGCGCCACCCCAAAATCGGTGATCCGAGCTATCCCATCCACGCTGACCAGAATGTTCTGTGGGCTAACATCCCGATGGACCACATTCAGCAACCGCCCATCCTCCCCGGTCAGCTCGTGCGCGGCATGAAGTCCCGCCAGGGCGTCGAGCGCCACACGCACTGCCACGGAAGTGGGGATCCTCTCCCCCATCCCTGCCGCCTTCGCCAGCATCTTCGCCAGTGTCGGCCCCTCCACATAATCCATCACCAGGAAATGCCCTCCCTCGTCGGCACCACACTCCAGTGTCTGCACCACGTTGGGGTGATGAAGCCGTGCCACAATCCGCGCTTCATCTAGGAACATTTCCACGAAATCTTTCTGTCGCTCCAAGTGCGGATGCAGCTTCTTGATCGCCACTTGGCGCTCGAACCCAGGTGCCGTTACCAACCGACCCAGGTACACCGTCGCCATCCCTCCCGACGCGATCTCCGCCAGGATCTCATATCGGCCCACTTTCTGGCGCCGCGTGACCGAGGATTCTGACGACATGATCGATGTCTCCTAGCGGGGCTCCGCTCCCGCAGCAATCAACAGAAGAACCACTTGCAACATCCGTAAAACCTTTTGCCTAGAATATCCCATGGACCCCCAGGGCCACACCTTTCCCTCCAGGCTCCGATGTGACCCAGGGGGCCACCCGGGCGCTATCCGCCGGCTTCTGGCCTCCCAACGGAGACGCCTTCCAGTTGGTGAACAGCGCTACCACTCCTGTCGCCACCCCAACCCCCCCGGTCACCACCAGCAGTACGTTGGTCCGCCGCTCCTTCGATAGCCCTTCCTGAAATGCCGGACAGCTCCGGCTCTTGCCCGCGCACAGTTCCCGCACGCGATCTGGACCCGGGCTAGCGAGCGTGTCCAAGCCACTCCAAGTCGCTAGCCCCCCCGCCACCAGCGTGGCCCCTACCCCCGCCAGGAAGAACCAGGGAGAAAGCCCCGAGGGGGATGGAGGGGGAGGCAGTGTAGCAACCGGAGGCGGTGGCGGCGATTCGCTGGAACTAGCCGGCGGGGGAGGAGACGGAGGCAATGGTGGTGCTTCGAAGTGCAATGTCTCGCTTCCACTTTTCTGTGCTTGCACACGAACCGAGCGGGTGCGTCCCTCGGACCACCCAGCTAGTACCGTGTGAACCCCTGGCTCCAAAAAGATCACTACCGTCGGTAGCGGCTCGGCCCCGAACACCTTGTCATCTATCACCAGCGAGCAGGCCGGCTGGCAATTCACCTTGATCCGATGGTAGAGCTTTTCATTCGCCTTGAGTACACTTTGAGCCAGCTCGCGCAGCGCAGCCTCGTCGGGGAATCGAACCAGAGCCGCCGCTGCCAGCGTTGCTGCCTTTGCTCCCTGCTTCGCTGCCCTCCTCGCCCGAATCGCGTTGTTGAGCGCTGCCGGGTTTGGTGCCAAGCGATCCGCGGTTTCGAACAGCTCCGCAGCGACCTCGAAGCGTCCGCTCTTGAAAGCTCTCGCTCCCTCGTCGAAGGCGTCTGCAGCCTTCTGGAGCCGCTGCGGGTCCGGCTCCTCGGCCTGTACCGCTGCTGCCACAAAGGCACCCGCCATCAGGGCTATCCTCACCGAACGGGCTCGCACCCTCCGATGTTCCGGCCCCCGGTTTCTCACGTCAACCCCGGGCGTCACCAAGGCTTGCGGTCCGCCTTGGGGATCGGCACTCTTTTCAAGTGCCGCGCCGATTGCTCCTGGGATTCGCTGGGGTTGTGTTGCTCGCCTTGCCGACCACCTGCAAAGTGTACCCCGACTCGCTCCTTGATCCCCTCCCTGGCAGCACCTCCACCATCGAACCAGCCACCGGCATCGGATTCTGGTCCGGCCAGGGCGATGGCTCTTGCTTCTCTGCGCGGCAGCCCACCGACGATTTCCGCCCCCCTCCCTCCGACGCCCCGGATCTTGACCCCATTTTTCTCGGCGTCGACCAGCTCTGGCTCGGCGGGCAACGCATCGACGGCACTGTCGACAAGAACGCCTGGCAAGACTTTGGCTTCGATCTCGACAACACCTGCACCGCTTCCCCCACCTGCGAGGAGCACACCGCCACCTCGTGCAAGCGCACCCAGGCGGGGCTCGTCCCCGATGGGAACCATTGCCGCGACAACAACTTCGGCAAGCTCCAGAATATCGTCTCTGGAAGTGCAGACATCGGCGGCCGCTACGGGCTCAACGACGGCTCCTTCAATTGCGGCCTCTGCTACGGCAAGTACAACCTCTTGATCCGAATCTCTGGTTATAACGGCACCCCCAACGATGACAAAGTCCGCGTTGACCTCTACCGTTCCCCGGGCTTGGAGATCGATCTACCCCTCAAGAACTGCGACGGTGACCCAGCTACACGCCTCTGCTGGTGGATTTCCAACACGCCCTGGACCATCGATAGAAAATCCACCACCAACTCTCAGGCCAATTCCCTCTCCGAGGCTCAGATCGCCGATGCCTCGGCCTTCGTTCGCGACGGCTACCTCATCGCTCGCTTCCCCAAGAAGGCCCTTATCTGGTTCCCTGGGACATACCTCAACACCACCACCTTCCCTCTGCTCCTCACCCATGGCCTAGTTTCTGCCCGCCTCGCGCGCGCCAGTGATGGAACCTTTCGCCTCAGCGACGGCGTCATCGGCGGCCGCGTTACCAACGACGACGTGCTCCAGAGCTTCCGCTGGGTCGGCCTGTGCGAGGGGGATCCGCTCTTCCCCATTGCCAAATCCTCTGTTCAGGCCAACCTCGATATCGCCACCGAACCGGACTCCCCTCCCGACGCCCCCTGCGATGCCCTATCCCTCGGTATTGTTTTCTCCGCACGCCAAGCCATCCCTGGGAAGCTCGTCGACGGGCCCGACCTCGTCGAGTGCCCCCCTCCAGTCGGCTCCGGTGGCAGTGCAGGGGTTGCAGGGCAAGGTGGGTGAGCTCCTGCCCCAACCCCCCGCTCGCCCATCAATTCGCCTTGATATGGATCCGGGTCGACGGACCGTTGATTTTGCTGGGTCGTATGGCTCCCCATCCGGGCGGTAGCGGAGGGTCGGTGAACTGGAACAACCACTCCCCATCGGATGCAGAAACGTTGAGACATTCCGCGCTCATCAGATAGCCGAATCGATCGTGCCAGTAGGCAACATGCATCGCCAGCGGCGCCTTCACATACTGGATGTGCGGCACGTCCCCGAACCAGAACACCGTAGGCGCACCTCTGTCTGGCGACATCGTCGAAAGCTTGTCCTTCCACTGAAACGGGAACACCCCAAGCTCTGTCGTCGCATACTTTTTCGGATCCTTCCCTGGTACGGGTACACCACCTTTCCCAGCGGACCACAGTGTGGTCCACAGAGCTTTCTTCCCCCTGTAAGCCGTCATTGTCCCCGGAAGCAGCCGCGCCTCAATCCACTTTTCATCCTCCCCAATGGACATATGGAGCTTCTCTACCTGACGTACCACGGAGATCGCAGGCCCCTCGGCAATCCAGGTGTCGTCCTCCCGGGTCCGTAGGTAAACGTTCTTGCCCTCCATAACCGACTCGCCGGTGAGCTGCACATAAACCTGCTTGCCCCAACGCTCCTGCTGCTCCTCAAAGCCCCCCTCTGCCTTTCGCCGGAACTTCGCCACCCCCTCATGGGCACGCACCCATGCTAGAGGAAGCTCGACTCCTTTCCCCAACTCAACCCCCTTGAAGTCACTCTTCTTGTAGGGAAATGCCCTATCCGCCGGGACCAAGAAGAGCTCGGGTGTCAGTAGCCACACCCTCCCTGAATGCTGGAATGCCTTGGCATAGGAGAAGCCGCTGCCTGCCGGAATCACCCGAACTTTGGGCAGGTGCGGGTGCCAGGGGCTCCCTGGGATCGGCTCGTTCCCTCGATAAAAGGGGGGAACCTCATCGGTCGCCTCAATCTTCCCAGTCTTGTCTACCAGCCACTCGTGCCCCTCGGACCACTTTCCCAGCGTCTTGAAGGTGTACCTTGGACCAAACTCCAGCTCTGCTCGCTCCTGCTCCTCTGGCGTTGGGATCCGGGAGTACATCGGCGCCCCCGTGGAGAACGCATATCGGTACGGATACGGACCTTCCCCCGGAGCCACAGACGCCAGAGCTTGAAAGTAGGGTGACTCAAGATCAAAGGTGGTAGTCGCGTCGGTACAAATGAACCCTCGGGGCTCCACTGCATACCACTTCCCTCGGCAATCTCCCCCCGGAACAGGTTCCTTCTGCTTTAGCGGCACCGCCGTCCCAATCCGAACCGACCCCACCGGCATCGTCCCCTTGGGACGCCTCGGCTCCTCCCAGATATAGGTGTACCAAGCTATGCTCCCGAGGCGTGGACGTGTATCCGCCGGGGCTGGTGTATCCGCTCGGGCTGGTTCCGTCGTTAGGGTAGGAGCCACTTCTCCCCCATCCCCGGAGGCTCCGGACTCCAGTACAAGGGGGGCCTCCACCGGAGCGATCTCTTCCGCGGTGACAGCAGGTGGTGGAAGTGGTGGTGGCGACGGCGGAGAGGAGGCCGAACAGGCTAGAAGCAGCCCACCCAGGGCAACTCCAAGCAAAACCGCACTCCCTTGAGCCCGGAAAGGATAAGAACGTTCCAAGGGAGGCCTCACCAGCGATGAAACGCTGGGTGTCCCTCTCGGACAGCAACAAAGGTACCCAGGCAGGTGGCGGTGACCTTGCCGCCGGCTTCCACGGTCGCTTCGACGATCACCCGATCGCCCTCAATAGAGGCAGGTTTCGCACTCAGGTGCAACGAACCAAGGGGCGTGGGGCGCCGGAGCTTAACATGAAAATCAGCGGTAACAGTACAAGGAGGACTGGCCTCACCACGAGCAACCATCAGCGCGTAAGCAGCACACCAGTTGGAGTGACAATCGAGGAGCGCCCCCAGGATGCCTCCATTCACCATTCCAGGAAACGCCTGATGGTGCTCCTCGGGAGTCCAGTCTGCTACCAGGACATCACCCTCAACAAAGCTCCGGATCCGAAGCCCTCTAGGGTTGGATGGTCCGCAACCGAAGCAGATGTGGTGGGGAGCAAACTGCTCCTGGAGGCACAGGATCATGGCTTAGGGGTAACTCTGCCGCTCCAAAGCGCCAAGTATTTCCCAACCAGGAATCACGGCAGGGGAAGGTACTGGACACCCTTAGGCCCTAGGGAAGCCAACAGGTACGAGGGCCCCAGAAAAATTTGCCTTGGTGCCCCACGCAGCAAGAAGGTGTCAAAGGTCAACGATGGCTCAGAGATGCGCCGCGACACCACAAGAACATCATCCCGGGAGGGGTGTTGGAGAACCACCTGTTCCGCCTGAGCTAGGACCATCGTGGGAGATTTGCTGGGCTTTGCGCCCGGTAGTGCCACCTCTTGGGCCTGGATTGTTCCGTCCTCGACATGGGAAAAACTTACCAGAAAGCTCCAAGGTAGCCACCTGACAGTTCGACCGGTACAACCCAGGGGAAGGGCTTGTGGTTTGAGGAGTGGTGTTTAGCTTGCTACCCTTAGAACTCCCCATGAGTCAGCAGCCTAAGCAAGGAAACCCTCAACGCGAGGGGGATGTCGCAACCATCCAGCGTCCCCGGGTCGAGAAACCTCGGAAGTACAAGGTCATCTTCCACAACGACGACTACACCACCATGGAGTTCGTCGTAATGGTACTCATGCAGTTCTTCCACAAGAGCGAAACCGAGGCGACGCACTTGATGCTGACCGTCCACCACAAGGGCAATGCAGTCGCCGGTGTCTACAGCCGCGACATCGCCGAAACCAAGGTGGCACAGGTCACTAGCTTCGCGCAAGAACACGGCATGCCCCTCAAGGTCACATCGGAGCCAGAATGATAAGACTTAGCCCGGAGGTCGAAGTCGCCCTCTCCCTAGCTGCACACGAGGCTTCGCGGCGACGTCACGAGTACATTAGCGCCGAACATCTGCTCTATGCGCTTCTCTTTGATGACGAAACTCGCAAAGTAGTCAAGCACGCCGGGGGTAACCCGGAAGCCATCAAGCAAAAGCTAGAAAAATACCTCTCGGACGATGTGGATGCACTGATGCAAGAAACCTCTCCTACCCCTTCCCTCGGGTTTCAGCGCATCGTGCAACGAGCTACCACTCACGTCCAATCCTCCGGCAAGAGAGAGATCAAGGGGAAGAATCTCCTCGTAGCCATCTTCTCCGAGAAAGATAGTTTCGCGGTCCAGGCTCTCCTCTCCTCCGGCGTCACCCGCTTCGACGTGGTGAACTACATCTCCCATGGGGTCTCCAAGGCCGGCCCGGACGACCCGGACATCAACCCCGACACCGACAACAAGAAGCCGGGAGAAGGCGACGGGGAGGGCGAAGAGGTACCGGTACGTGATCCCCTCACCCAGTTTACCGTCAACCTCAACAAGGAAGCAGAAGAAGGCCGGATTGACCCTCTGGTAGGCCGCGACCTAGAAATCGCTCGCAGTATTCAGATCCTTGCGCGGCGCCGAAAGAACAACCCGATGTTGGTGGGCGATGCAGGTGTAGGAAAGACGGCCATCGCCGAGGGCCTTGCCTGGAAAATCGTCCGAGGCGAGGTACCTGATGCCCTCAAGAACGCTACCCTCTACTCCCTCGACCTGGGTGCCCTCATTGCCGGTACCAAATTCCGCGGGGACTTTGAGAACCGCCTCAAAGGTGTCCTCAAGGCCCTCGAAAAAAAACCAGGTGCCATCCTCTTCATTGACGAGCTTCATACGATCATGGGTGCGGGCCAAGTCAGCGGAGGCACTCTCGACGCCTCCAACTTGCTCAAGCCTGCGCTAGCCTCCGGCAAAATCCGCTGCATCGGCTCCACCACCTTCCAAGAGTTCCGCCAGCACATCGAGAAAGACAGGGCTCTGGCTCGACGCTTCCAGAAGATCGACATCCACGAGCCGAGTGTTGCTGAAACCACTCTAATCCTCAGGGGGCTCCGGCAAAAATTCGAGGAATTCCATGGGGTCACCTATACGGATGAGTCCCTCGAAGCTGCAGCCCAGCTCTCCAGCCGCTACCTCCAGGATCGCAAACTTCCTGACAAAGCCATCGACCTCATCGATGAGGCCGGTGCCGCCGCCAAGCTCGCACACGGGAAGGGTGTGAAGGTTGATGTCCCCGAAATCGAGGCGGTCGTGGCCAAGATGGCTCAGATCCCACCCAAGAATGTCAGCGTCGACGCCAAAGCCCAGCTCAAAAACCTCGACGTGGAATTGAAGAAAGTCATCTACGGCCAAGATGAGGCGGTTGACGCCCTCGCCTCAGTCATCAAGATGTCCCGGGCGGGCCTCCGCTCACCGGACAAACCCATTGGCTGTTTCCTATTCACCGGCCCCACGGGGGTCGGTAAAACCGAGCTTGCCAAGCAGCTCGCAAAGCATTTGGGTATTGGCTTCCTTCGCTTCGACATGAGCGAATACATGGAGAAACACTCGGTGTCCCGCTTCATCGGGGCCCCCCCAGGCTACGTAGGCTTCGACCAGGGCGGACAACTTACCGAAGCAGTGGCCAAGACCCCCCATGCAGTCCTTCTCTTGGATGAGATCGAGAAGGCCCACCCCGAGATCTTCAACATCCTGCTCCAGATCATGGACCATGGTACTCTCACCGACAACACCGGCAAACACGCCGACTTCCGCCATGTCATCCTGATCATGACCAGCAACGTCGGCGCTCGGGACATGGCCCAAACCAAGCTCGGCTTCGGCGAGCGATCTTCTGTCGGCGAGGATGACAAGGCATTCAAAAACCTCTTTAGCCCTGAGTTCCGCAACCGTCTCGACGCCCGTATCCCCTTCCGTGCCCTGGACCCGGCGACGATGAAGAGTGTGGTCGAGAAATTCATCCAAGAGCTCCGTGCTCAGCTTGCCGACCGCAACGTTACCCTTGCCATCACCGACGCTGCGCTCACTTACCTCGCCAAAAAGGGCTACGACAAGCTTTACGGCGCACGACCTATGGCACGCCTTATCGAAAACGAGATCAAGCGCCCGCTCAGCGACGAAATCCTCTTCGGCAAGCTCGAACATGGGGGTCATGTGCTCGTAGACCACAACGGTGAAACGCTCACCTTCGCCTACGAGTCCACCCTCACAGAGCCCTCTACGAATATCCCCCCCACTTGAGCCCGCGACGTTGGACAGCACAAGCGAACGACCTCCTCGACGCTCGTCCAGCCCTTGGCTTTCTGGCTCTCGCCTCCGTCGATGCGTGCATTCTCGCCGCCCGAGCAGTCTCCCCCAGCCCTCGGGTGTTGTTGGTTTCCATACTCTACAGCACTGCCCTCGCCTGCGCCCTTGGCGGTGTCTTCTCCCTGATCCTCTCCCTCGCCACCCACCCGGACCGGCGCCTCCGGACAGCGCTGTTGCTCCTCGTGCTCCTCACCGGCTGGTGGATTCTCCGCAACGACGTCGCCCCCCGTGCCCGCAAGCTCCCCCTGCTCCCTGCTACCCTCTGGTCCCCTCTCCTCGCTGCCGCGTTGATGCTCCCGACCGGAGCGCTCCTGTATGCTGCTGCTCCACCCTACTTTGCTCGAAAGGGAGAGAAACCGGGAGTGCGCTCTCTCTTGCTTCTCGCTGCTGCACTTGCTCTCCAGCTCGCCAACCACCGCTACCTCCCTGGCAATTACCCGGGCGTTCACCTCCTGGTCCTGGCCTTCTCCGGAGTGCTGCTAACCCTAGCGATCCCACGGTGTTCCAGGGGCAACCTCCCGCTTTTGCTGACAGGTCTAGGGAGTGCGCTCCTGGTAGCAAAGATCCCTGCACCAAGAGCCGTCCGTTCCGAGCTAAATCGCCACGCTGGCGTCGCGTTGGCACCATGGGTATTCGAGTTCCATGCACGCCGGACGACCTCCCATGGCAGACTCCGTGCAATCCCTCTCCCTCCGAACCGCCCACCGACGCCGGGAGGGCTCGGGATCCGCAATCCAGTGGTGGTGCTCCTCACCGTCGATGGCATGCGCCATGACGTGTTGGACACCCATGGCTCCTGGCTTCCTCACATGACGCGGCTCCGGGCAGAGTCCCTAGATTTTCGCCAGGCGAGGACCACCGCCCCGGCAACCCACGTAGCTTTGGCTACCCTGCTGGCCAGCCGTTACTTCTCGTCGCTGCGTTGGGTACCCGGTCCACCCGGCGAGGATTGGGTTCCGGCAACGGACGAGGTTCCGAGGTTCACGACCCAGCTCCAGCAGAGCGGTATACCCACCGTTTCGGTGATCTCAGGGGACTGGATGCGACCGGACTGGCGCATCCTGGAGGGATTCTCCGAAGCTCTTGACTCTCCCCGCGAAGGCTCTCTTACACCCGCACGCGTTGTGGCCGAGCGAGCCTGCGCGCGGCTTCGTGCACACCAAGAGGGCTCGCTCCTACTTCACGCCCACTTCCTCGACGCCCATGCCCCCTACGACCTTGGTGGAACCGACGGCAACGAGCGGGAGCGTTATGCACGGGAATTGGCACTGGTAGACAAGGCAATTGGCATCATCCTGGAAACCATCCGAGAGGCTCCCTGGGCGGACCGCGCGATCGTACTCCTCACTGCAGATCATGGGGAAGCCTTTGGCGAGCACGGCTACCTGTACCACGCAACGATGCTCTACGACGAGGTGCTCCGGGTACCATTTCTGCTGAAGATCCCAGGGCAGGCACCGCGGAAGATGGACACTCCCATCACCCTTCTCGACATCGGACCCACCTTGCTGGATCTCTGGGGTCAAGTTATTCCAGGCCCGATGGAAGGAATCTCTCTAATCCCTTTGATCCAAGGGAAAATCATGCCACCACGGGTCATTGCCGCCGACTCTGGGCGACACCAGCGGGCGATGATTTTTCCAGATGGTCACAAGGTGATCCATGATCGTCGGCGTGACCTGGCAGAGCTGTACGATCTCATCCGAGACCCTGGAGAAACCCGCAATCTCTACGATAACGAGCCCCTTACGACCCCGCATCTCGATGAACTGCAGCGCTTCTTCGACGAGCGCACCCTGGAGCCTCCTCCCTTCCGCCCTCCTTGAAGGCATCACCGCTGGGCGGCGGACCAACGCTTCCAGTCTCGTATGCACTCCTCCGCACCGGACCGTCCTGGCCCGGCGCAGCTCGCCGGATCCACCCGTGGGCCTAGCAACAGGAGCATGGGCCTCGACACAAAAGGGAGATCCTCGCGCCATGCTTGCTCAAATCGCTGGACAAAGCGTTCCGCTCGCTCGGCGGCCTCCTCAGCTCGCAACCCCCGAAGTTGTTTCAGGATCTGAGAACGTAGCTCCGCATCCTCGGTTACTTCATAAATCCTCTCCAGGAAACTAATGGCAGCAGCACGCTCTCCTGCCCGGGTAAGCATCCGAGTGCTGGCAAGCGCCTGCCATTGGAGGCTGGGATCTGCCGCCCCAAGCTCTCCAGCACGAGCCATCAGTCGGGCCCCTTCCAGCCGCCATGCCATGCGCTCCTCTTCGGGGAGATGGCTGGGGGCCAGGTAGGCCATGAAGCTGCCTGCCTGGAGGAAGATCTGGGCATCGTAGGGACGCTCACGCATACCCAGCTCCAAGAAGCGCCGCGCCTCCCGCACATCCTCGACCCGAGTCGGGGTAGCACCGAAGGTAAGGATGGTTTCCACTAGGAGGTACGGGTGCCGATAGGTTGGGTCGAGGGTGAAGATGCTGTCGAAGTAACGAGCAGCGTATTCAAAGCGCCGCCGCTGCTTGAGATAGAGCCCCTGATTGACCATCACGCTGGCCCAGATTGCGTCCGCTAGAGCCGAGCGGTAACCAAGACTGAACACCGAGAGTTGCTCCGGTGGCGGGAGTGGGTAGATCGAGGAGGTTTCCCGTACCTTCGTGACCGTCTCCACCAACCCTGGACGGACCCGATGGATCACCAGCGCCGATGCTGTCATCAGCGTCAATGGAACAATTAGGTTGCAGACTCGCTGCCTTAGCAGACTCACGTCACTCCACCTCGCGATCCACAAAGATTCCTGGAAGGATGCGAGCCCCCCCTGGCACTGCCTCTCCGTGAATCTCAAAGGTGGAGAGTTCCCCATCGCCATCCAGATCGCCGTGGGCACGAGCGACAAAAGTGGAGCGGGTCGGGCCGAGGTTGCTATCGAAAGCAAAGCAGAAGAAGTGAGCATGATCCATACGGAAGCCGAGGGCCGCCCAGGTCAGGTGCTCCCAGGTTCCAGGTGGATCTTCGACCGGCTTGACGCGGGGAACCTCCGCAGGCGTCAGCGGAGCCGAGGGCGGGAAGGCTTCTGCGGGCATCTTCCCCTCGGCATAGAGCACGGCTCCGGTCGCAATGGCGTTGACCCCCCGTACAGCCTCGGTCAGCCGGGAGGCGTGGAGGTTCCGGAGGAACGAGGGGATGAAGATCGCCAGGAGGGAACCGACCAAAGCAATACCCAACGCAAGCTGGAGCGCTGAGAACGATCGACCGAGCATGCCCCTATCCTTAGCATCCCAACAGTCCGCGCTGGCAGGGGCGGTGTGCCCCCTCGGGTCGGTTAGGGCTTACTCATCCGGGTTGGCTTCCAGCAAGGTGGTGGCGATCTTGGCGAAACCTCCTTCGATTCCGCCTATTCCAGCAAACTCGCTGAAGACAAAACCGTCTCCATTCAGATCACCCTTGGCTTCAGCAGCCCAGGCCATCCCAGGAAGCACAGGAAGGTTGGTAGTAAGTTCAAAATTACCACCTCTCGTATACTTATAGGCGTAATAATGAGGCTCCTCGATACCAAACTGAAGACAACGCCATCCTGTCGTCGCATTGCCCGTAGCATAATCTGAACCTTGCTTGGTGCTTGGTTGGTACTTTTTCCCAGGCGGAGGTGTTCCAGAGGAAGGAACAGGGATAGATGAGTCGCAGAGGTTATGGGTTACTTGTGCGCTGGTGTCCCCTCCTGGAACAAGCTCACTTGGCATGAGTTCTCGCTCGTAGGCGGTGACGGCAGCGCGATTGATTGACCCGATGTTGTTGCGGGCCTCGGCGCTCTTGGCCGAAGCAAGGTACTTCCGTACACCGAAGACTGCTAGCGCCGCCAGAACGCCAATGATCGCCACTACGATCATCAGCTCCACCAAGGTGAAGCCACGGGCCTGACGCAATCGAGGAGAAATCATGGGGACACTTGAGGGGCGAGCGAGTCCAGCGACAACCAGGGAGAGCTAGGGGGAGTGTATGGCAAGCCTCTCAAGATACGAAGCATGGCTTCCAAAAGGAACCCCCTGCCTGGGGCGCAGGACAGGGGGTTAGGAAACGGACCGCACCGCGTGTTCAAGCCCCCCCCCACCCCGGAAAGGATCACTCGTCGGGGTTGGATTCCGCCAAGGTGGTGGAGATTTTGGCGAAGCCATTCTCGATGGCGCCTGATCCGACGAAGTTGCTGAACTGATTGCCATCGCCGTTGAGATCACCGCGAGCCTCAGCGAGCCAGTGTGCACCAGCTGGTGTAGGTGCGTCGGTAGCAATCTGGGGAGAAGCGTTTTGGCCAGCACCCTGAGAGGTGTAAGCATACTGGTAGTAATGAGCTTCGGTCATGGAGAAGCGTAGGCACTTCCAACCTGCGGTGGCAGTGCCCTCGTTGAAATCCTCTCCGGGGCCGGTTTTCGGCTGGTACTTCTTCGCCGGAGGTGGACTGTTGAGAGGGACGGCCTTGGAGCTCAAGCAGAGAGCATGGTTGGAAGCCTTGCTGGTTTGGCCACCGGGAAGAAGTTCCGAAGTAGTATTCTCCCGCTCGTAGGCGGCAACAGCGTTACGATTGATCGAACCAATCGTGTTGCGGGCCTCGGCGCTCTTGGCCGATGCCAGGTACTTTCGCACGCCAAAGATTGCCAGCGCGGCCAAAACGCCGATGATCGCCACTACGATCATCAGCTCCACCAGGGTAAAGCCACGAGCCTTGAGACGATTGATTGCACGCATGAAATACACTCCGTGTATGTTTTGTGCTTGGGTTGAAGGGTTGAGGGATGCCTGTTGATTGGTTGTACCGAACAAGCAGAGGAGTTCGGAGGACTAGGAAGGCTAAGTCCTGATCTTCATGGTAAGCGACACCCGAGGAGAACGAGGTAGCCAGCAGCACGGTGGGCTTGCCGTCCTCGTTGGGATCACCCTTGGCCTGGACAATGTACCAGGGGTTGGTGGGAGCCCCGAAATTGGGGGGGTTCTTGTATTCGATAGGGATAGCGACAGCGACACCGGCATTCCCGGTGTTGACCTTGTAGCCAAAGCGTACAGGACCGGCTACGGAAACACCCAGGGTCTGCCACTTCATATAATCTGGGTGGCCTGGATTGGAGAAATTCATCTTCTTGGAATCAAAGATGTTCCGGGGGTAATACTCGGCTCCGGAGACATTCAAGTAGGTCATCGTTTTGTCTTTAAACTCTTCTTCTGCAGAGCGGATTGCTTGAATAACTGAGATGGGCTCCGAGATCTTGGCACTTTCGACATACTTCCGGTAGCCCACCATAGCCAGGGCCGAGAGGATGCCCACCATGGTCACGACCAGCATCAACTCAGTGAGGGTGTAACCACGAGCTCGTGGAGCGGAACGTGGAATGACGAGCGAGAAAGCATGTTTCATAGCTGATCCTCGCTTATCAAGAGTTCCGAGGAGAAGGAGGCGGTGAGGAGATGAGTGGGCTTGCCGTCTTCGTTGGGATCCCCTTTGGCCTGGATCAGGTACCATTCGTCCGTAGGAGGAGCAGGAAGCTGCGGCACTGGGCTGAATTGGATGGGGGTCGTGATCGGTGTACCGGCCCTCCCGGCGTTCACTTTGTAACCAAATCGCATAGGACCGTCGACAGCCACCTCCAGGATACGCCAGTTGTTGTAATCTGGGTGCGCAGGCCAATCCCAGGGAACACGTACCTTCCCAAAGTTGGTGTTCATCGGGTAGTAGGTGTTGCTCACGCTTGCATCCAGGTAGCGCCCCGTTTCGCGCCGGACAGTTTCTTCACTGACGCGGATCGCCTGGATTGTGGCCAGGGCCTCGCTCATCCGAGCCCCATCCATATACTTCCGGTAGCCTACCGTCGCCAGCGAGGCGAGCAGCCCCACGATCACAATACCGATGAGGATCTCCGTCAACGTGAATCCGCGGGTACTCCTCCAAGAGTGGCGCGGGTGGATAGAGGGAGTGGTCATCGGCACCATCCTACGCTTAGGCAGCGACCGTGCCAACCAACCGACTGCCGGTGTTTCCGGGAAATTTCCCCTCCCTCTCTCCTTAGGCGACAAAAATTGTCATTCTGCTCTGCGGCTGGTCGACAATTTTTGATCCAGGATAGCCACCTGAGCCGTTGGTGGTTCGTCGTCGGGAAAGGTCGCATCCTCTCCACTATCAAGCCCATATTTGGCCAGCCGGTAACGCAGCGAGCGCAGCTTGATCCCTAGCAAAGCGGCTGCCTGTTTCCGACTTCCTCCGGCACGATCGAGGGCTCGGAGCAACAACCTGCGCTCTACCTCATTGAGTACTTCGTCTAGATGGCATCCTCCTTCAGGAAGCTCCATTTGCCCAGGGGAGAGCGATGGGGAAAACCCGCTCACTTCCGGGGGGAAGTCGGAGGGGCCGATGGTGGGGGAGGAGGCGAGTGCGACAGCCCGCTCGATCAAGTTCTCCAGCTCTCGTACATTCCCGGGGAAAGGATACCGCTCCAGCAAGCGCAGAGCGTCTGGGGTCATCCCCCGCACGTCCTTGGCTGCTTCTTGGGCAAAACGCTTCACAAAGTTCTTGCATAGCTCCTCGATGTCCTCGCGACGCTCCCGGAGCGGGGGCAGAACAACCCGTACGACATTGAGGCGGTAGTAAAGATCCTCGCGGAAGCGGCGCTCGCTCACCTCGCGTTCAAGGTTGCGGTTGGTAGCTGCGAGGATGCGTACATCGACGGGCTCCTCTTGGCTAGCACCCACAGGGCGAACCTTCCGCTCCTGGAGAGCTCGGAGCAGCTTGGGCTGGAGCGGAAGGGGAAGCTCCCCCACCTCATCCAGGAAGACGGTGCCTCCCCGGGCAGCACGGAAGATCCCTTCATGGCGTCCGATGGCCCCGGTAAAGGCCCCCTTCTCGTAGCCGAAGAGTTCGCTCTCCATCAGGGCCTCGGGCAAGGCGCCGCAGTTGACCACCAGGAAAGGCCCGGAGCGACCAGAGCGCTCGTGGATGGCACGGGCAACCCGCTCCTTGCCGGTGCCGCTCTCCCCAGTGATCAGCACCGTAGTGCGACTCGTGGCGATCTTATCCACCAGCTCGGCCACCCGACGCATGGCAGGGCTATGGCCCCAAAGCCCAGGGAGCGGCGGAGCGACCTGGGCCCGGAGTCGCTGGTTTTCAGCGATCAACGCGCCCTTCTCCAGGGCTTTGAGGGCGAGGGCAACAAGCTCTGGAGCCTGAAAAGGTTTCTGGATGAAGTCGTAAGCCCCAAGGCGCATCGCCTCCACGGCCATCTCGACGCGAGAGTGAGCGGTCATGACGATGACCTCCGTAGAGGCGGCGCGCTCCCGAGCGGCGCGGAGCAGTTCGATGCCCGACCCATCGGGCATCACCAGATCCGTCAAGAGGAGAGGGAACGGCTGAGGGGCAGAAGTCAGAGCCTCCAGGCCTGCGTGGAACCCGGGAGCCAAGGCCACCTCAAAGCCGTTGCGCTGGAAAAGGATCTGGAGCATCTGCCGGAGGCTCGGCTCGTCGTCGACTACAAGGATCCGCCGGGAAGACATGGGCCCAGGGAACACCTTACCATGGCCCCTCGACTCTTCGCGTATACTCGGCGCCTATGGACGCGAGGCAGACAATTGTGCTGGGCACGGCATGGCTACTCGCGGCATGTGAGGTGACGACGCCAGCGCCTTCCAGACCTTCCCCAGCGACCTCTGCTTCGGGGTCATCGATCTCTTTCCTCGAGGATGCTCCGCTGGTGCTTACTCCAGGACAGCGAGCAGAACTCATCGTCCAGCTCTCCCCCCCTCACGAGGAGCAGGTACGCTTTGGGCTCCTGGGAGATACTGCAGGTGCCGCCTTGTCGACAAGCAAGGGGTTCGCTGACACACAAGGGCGGGCATCGGTGTGGCTTCGGGGACCTCGCCAGGCGACTACCTTCCACGTGCAGGCTTCCCTAGAGTCTGGAGTGTCGAGCACACGACAGGTGAAAGTGCTCCTGAGCAGCACGTCATCCGTGCTTGTCGGAGCACTTTACCACGGAAACCGACCGACCCCCCAATGGGAGGCGGCGCTGCTGGACTCCGACGCTCCCTGCTCGGCCTCCGCACCACCGCTCCTCAAGCAACTTGGAGTGCTGCCGCTGCACCTCGAAGGACTCCCATCTGGGCAAACGCTGAGGCTGCGCCTCAAGGCAGGGAAACTGGTATTGGGCTGTACCATGCTCCCCCCTCTTCAAGCTGGCGAGGAGCACTCGACCCAGATCCTCGTCAAGAATACGCCCCCTTCCGGGCTGCGACCCTTGGACCTACGCTTGCAGCTTTCCCCCGAGCCGTCCTCTTGGAGCAAACTCCTGACCGCTTGGAGACATCGCTTCTTGGATGCCTTTTTGGGCGGAGGTAACAACAAGCTCCAAGAGGCTACCGCACTCCTCGACACGATGATGGTCCTCGCCTCCTCCCAGCAGCGCCTTGAGCTGCTCCTGGCGCGCAAGAGTGCTGCCTGGGACGATTTGCTGGCCCAGCGCTTTGCAACCCTAGGTGGTCCTGAGATCACCCGTAGTTGGCTCTCCAACGCCCACCATGCGCTCCTCAAGGCCCAAGCCCCCCTGGAGGGCCAGCTCACGAGCGAACCCACGCAGGGAACCACCTTCCTTCCTTCACGCTTCCTCACACTTCCTGCACCGGCTCTCGCCACCAATAAGCCCGCCTCCTGGAAACTTGATGAGGGAGACATCCTGCTAGCTAGCGGGGAACTCCGCTTCTCCCCTTCCGTCCTCCTCCGCCAGACAACCGAGCAACAGCTCGCAGCCTATGGGGAAGAACCTGTAGCACGCCTCCAGGAGGTCACTGACTGTGGGGCGGTGGGTCAACTCCTCGCCTCCGCCACCTCCCTGGAAGGCTGCAAGGCTCCCTGCCTCACCTCCCTCTGCAATGCAGCTCTTTCCACCATGTGGCTTCGGGCCTCTACCGTGGACGATCTCATCGACACCTCCGCGACCCTCAGTTTCACTGCCTCCGGAGCTGCTTCCCTCGACCCTCAGGCCCGGGTGGTAGGCTTCTCCGGAAGCTGGATCGGGCAGCTCCGCGACCCCCTGGTGCTCGACGTCGCCGTGACCTTCCAGGGAGAAGCAACCGGGCTTGGTGCTCCCTAAACGATCGCTGGGCAACCAGTGCTAGGCTACCCCTCCCACTTAAGAGGAGGAGCCCGTGGCGCCCCAGGCCAAATCCGATGGAATCCGATTTTTCCAGAAGCTTGCTCTGCTCCTCATCGTGCTGATCGCGATGATCTTTGTTGGATGCGCTAGCATCGACCGCATTGATGCAGGGCATGTAGGTATCCGCGTTAGCCTCGCCGGCAGCGCCCGAGGGATCCAGGACATTCCTGTGGTGAGCGGATGGGTATTTTATAACCCCCTCACGGAGCAAATCATTGAGTTCCCAACTAACGTACAAAACATCACTTGGACCCGAAGCGCCACGGAAGGGAGCCCCACCGACGACTCCATCACCTTCTCATCAAGCGAGGGCGTGAACATCAACGCAGACATTGGGCTCTCGTTCCATATTGATCCCCCCAAGGCACCGCACCTCTACATGCGCTTCCGGGAGAACAACCTGTTGCGTCTGGCCAACGGTTATGTTCGCAACGCAGTGCGAGAGGCCTTCAACGATGTGGCTTCCAAGATGCCAGTCCAGGAGATCTATGGGTCCGGGAAGGGGAAGCTCATCTCCGAGGTGACCCGGAAGCTCCAGGAGAAGCTAGGGCCCGACGGCTTTCTGCTTGATCAGGTGACGATCAACGGAGCCCTCCGACTCCCGGAGAATGTGGCTCAAGCGATCAACCGAGCCATGGAGGCGACCCAGAACTCCATCCAGGCAGAGAACCGGGTGCGCCAGGTGCGAGCAGAAGCGGAGCAGGCCATCGCCAAGGCGCAGGGCGAGGCGGAGGCTGCGCGAACCCGGGCTCGGGGCGAGGCGGACGCACTACTGATCCGGGCCAAGGCGGAGGCAAGGGCGAACCAGATCATCCGGCTCTCGACCACCGGTGCGGTGCTTCAGTACCGTGCTCTGGAGCGCTGGAACGGCAAGCTCCCTCTGATGAACAGCGGCCAGACCCCGATGCTCACCTTCGACTTGAGCAAGATCATTGACGAGAAAGACGCGGACACCCGCCTCAAAAAGCTCCTTGATGAACCGGAGGAGCCGGTCCCTGCCTCCAGCACGCTTCCTTCCCTACCCCACCTCCCTGCTCCTCCCCCTCTCCCCAACCCCTGAGCGCATTGCTGAAGGAAGCCTCGATTCTCAGGGGGGACGGGCGGGAGTACTAAGCTCCTCTGTCATGCGCCGCCTACTTCCCTTGCTGTTGTGGCTACTGTCCTGTGCCTCCCCTCCACCAAGGGCCTCGACGACGCCTCTACTACCTCCCGCGGTTTCCTCAAGCGCTCCGGCAGGGAGT
>JANWXX010000090.1 GCA_025057345.1 Polyangiaceae bacterium
AGGCCCGCCGCGTCGTTGCTCAGTCCCAGGAGGAGCAATCTGAGCATGCTGCCGAGCTGTCTAGGGCAGAGACTACCCTCCAGCAGCGGGCCCGAGAGATTGCTCAGCTTCGGGCAGAGGTGGATCGTCGCGGCGTGATGGTACGAGAGCTCCTCCAGGCCATGGAGGCAAGGGGCAGTATGGGAGAACATACTTCCACACAAGAGCGCGTCGCCCATCTGGAGCGCGAGCTGGGGGCCGCACAGGCGCAGCTCCGGCGGGTTTCAGCGCTCGCTCTCCAGCGGGATGGGGAGGTGAAAGCCGCTCGTGAGCAGGTCATGCATCTTGAGCAGCGGCTAACCTCCATGGCTCCCCTAGAGGAGCTGGAAGCTGCCCGGCGAGAGATCCATGCGCTTCGTACGGCACTCCAGCAAGAGCGGGCTCAGCGGGCCTTCCTGGAGGCCTCCCAGGGGGATGCGACCCCCGCAGGGGTTGTCCTGGAGCATCAGCAGAGGTCAGATCTTGAGGTGTGAGCAGTTGACAGCCCTGCGAATGCGCTTAGCTTGCCGCACTGCCGGCGCTTTTCCTCCAATGTCTACCAAGCGAGATTACTACGAAATCCTCGGGGTTTCCCGAACGGCCTCCAGCGACGAGCTGCGTAAGGCCTACCGTCAACTGGCACTTAAATACCACCCTGATCGCAACCCTGGGGATGCCTCTGCCGAAGCTATCTTCAAGGAGGTGAACGAGGCTTACAGCGTACTCTCAGATGAACAAAAGCGCGCGGTATACGACCAATACGGTCATGCGGGTCTTGATGGGCGAGGAGGGGCTGACCCCGGCGATATCTTCTCCCACTTCCAAGATTTGTTCTCCGAGTTCTTTGGCGGCGCCTCTTCGGGAAGGGGGCGGGCTGCTCAGCGTCGGGGGGCGGACGTGCGGGTCCAAGAGCGTCTCAGCCTCAAGGATGCAGTCCTTGGGTGCAAACGTGAGATCACCGTCCGGGCACCGGCCCCCTGCGAATCTTGTGATGGAAGCGGTGCCGCCAGGGGGACAGGCCGCCGAAACTGCACCCTCTGCGGCGGCGCAGGCCAGGTATCTACGGCACGGGGGTTCGTGATGTTCACCCAGACCTGCCCTCGGTGCCGCGGTCAAGGGTCCGTAGTAGAGTCCCCATGTGACAAGTGCAAGGGGTCTGGCGAGCAGGAGCGCACCCGCAAGGTGACAGTCACCTTCCCCGCAGGTATTGACAGTGGACAGCGTCTGCGAGTCGCTGGCCAGGGCATGCCTGGCCCAGCTGGTGCCCCTCCTGGTGATCTCTACGTCGACGTGGAGCTTGAGCCCGACCCCGTCTTCGAGCGCGATCAGAACGACCTTCTCATCCGTCTTCCCATCTCTTACACCCAGGCTGTCCTGGGGGCCCGCGTTCCTGTCCAACTCCTTGATGGTTCCGTTCTAGAGATCGACGTTCCTGCCGGTGCCCAGCCCAATGATGTCCTAACCTTCAAGGGAAAGGGCGTGCCCCGAGTCGACGGTAGAGGTCGTGGCGCATTGCATGCGGTGGTGCAGGTACAGATTCCTAGAAAGATATCCTCTAAGGCCCGTCAGCTCCTTCTGCAGCTTGAGGAGGAGCTCCTCCCCCTGAACGAGCCTACCTCCGCCAAACGCGTGGCTCCTTGACGTCACAATCTTCACTTCGGGTCTCCCTTCGTCTCGCGGAAGGGCTCCTCCGCGTGAGTGGGGTTACCCTCCTTGAGGCTGCCATCTCCGGCATGTCTCGCGAACGCTTCGAGCAACGGATCGCCTGGTGGGCTCGTCGGGTGGTCGAAGATACCCAAATCAACCTCCGCGTAGAGGGGCGTGAGCACCTCGTGCCAGGAGAATCGTTCATCATCATGTCGAACCACCAGAGCCACCTGGACATCCCCATCCTCTTTCATGCTGTCACTCCAGCGATGCGCATGGTGGCAAAGAAAGAGCTCTTCCGCTTCCCTATCTTTGGCCAGGCGATGCGCGAAGCGGGCTTCATTGAGGTGGATCGTCAAAACCGTGCTCAGGCGATCTCCAGCCTTCGGAGCAGCCTCTCCTTGCTCCGAGAAGGGCTCCACGTTTGGATTGCCCCCGAGGGGACTCGCTCGGTCTCCGGAGAACTGCTCCCCTTCAAGAAAGGTGGCTTCTGGTTGGCTTTGGAAGCGGGTGTTCGAATCCTCCCTGTGGCCCTCCATGGCACTCGCGATGTTCTTCCTGTACATGCGATTCGGACTCACCTCGGGCGTTCTGTAGGCCTTGCGATCGATGCTCCCCTTAACACGCAGGGTAAGGACATCAGCACTCTGGTGGCGGAGACGTATGCTGTCATCACTGCTCTCCATCGCCGTGCCAAGGAGCTGGCTCAGCCTACATGAGCCGGCCGTCGAGAGCTGACAAACCACGCTATCGCGTTTACGAGCAGGGCTGCCGGAAGGATCAGCATGGCTCCTGCCAAATTCCCACCCATCCTATCGGAGAGGTACCCCACCAGTGGCATGCTGATCAGATCGCCCAACATATGCCCTGCAAAGATCGAAGCTGCCATGGCCGTCGCACGGGTTTCCGGAGGTACAGCCCCTAGCACCACAGTATTGAAGGGCGACATAGAGACAAAGATTCCGAGCTGTGCCAGTCCCATGGCTCCAAAGAAGAGCCACGGAGCCCCTGGAGGTGCCAGCAGTGATAGCAGCGCAACGGGTACCGCGGCTGCTGTGGAAAGCGCACACACCCGAATCGCTACCTGCGTTCTGTCCTCACCCAGAGCCCGGTCCGCCCAGAACCCGCCAAGGAATGTTCCCCCAAAGCCCGTCGTTACCACAAGCACTCCGAAGTAGAAGTCCGCTGTATGAAGCTCTAGATGGAACTTCTGGTGGAGAAGCTTCGGTGCCCACTGGGAGAACCCGCCCAACGCGAAGGTCTGGGCCACGAACCCTAGCACGGCCCATACGTAGCGTTCCGAGGACCAGAGCCCATCCAGAGCTCCTCTCGTAGTCATGGCCTCAGGACGCAGCTTCCGCTCTGGTTCGACAATCAGCAGGCAGGCGAAAGCTAGTAGCACCCCTGGACCTCCAGCGATGAAGAAGGCATTTCGCCATCCGTAGTGCTTGTCTAGGACGCCGCCCAATACGAAGCCAAGGGCGCTCCCTACCGGGATGGCGGCGTAAAAGATCGCCAGTATCCGGTTCTTCCAAGAGGAAGGAATGACGTCATCCAGGATGGTGGGGCTCAGTGCGGCGTAGCTGGCTTCCCCTATCCCAACCATCCCTCGGATCACCATCATCCCTGCAAAGGTCTTCATCCACCCAGAGCCAGCAGTTGCTCCGCACCAGACCAACACCCCCAAAGCAATCAGTCCCTTCCGGCTCATCCGATCCCCCAACCATCCAAAGAGGGGGCTGGTCACCATGTACCCCAGCAGAAAGGCTGATCCTAGCCAACCTCCCTGGGTGTCGTTAAGCCGGAGATCCTGCTGGAGGTGAGGGAGAACCGCCGCGATCAGCTGCCGGTCCAAATAGTTGAGGAAGTTGAGCCCCGTGAGCAGGGTCACGATGGCAGCTGAGCTCTTGATCATGGAGCTCCAGCCTACCTGGAGCTCTCCCAAAATGAGATAGGGTTACCGAGGCAACAATAACCCCTGGAGAGGGTCAGCCAGGAGGGGCTAACTCTTCCGACTCGTCGGTGGTGGGGGCTGCGACGACCGGAGCATCCTTGGGGATTGCATCCTTTTTCGTGGTACGACCCTTGCGGGCGGATGGCTTCTTGGCGGCTGTGGGCTTCTTGGCGGCTGTGGGCTTCTTGGCGGCTGTGGGCTTCTTGGCCGCGGCCGTCTTCTTAGCGGCCGGTTTCTTCGCTGCAGTCGGCTTCTTAGCAGTAGTTTTCTTAGCAGCCGGCTTCTTGGCAGCCTTGGAGGCCGCCGTACGCTTCGCCGTCTTGGGAGCTGACTTAGCAGCCGGCTTACGGGCAGTCTTGGTCTTCGCAGGGGTCTTCTTGGTCTTTGCAGCAGCCATGGAAAAATCCTTTCTGGGTCTGTCGCTCCAGAACCACCACCGGTGGGTGGTGAACAACAGATGTTGCAACAGATGTATGGCCATGCATTGCGCTTGTCAACGCAGAAAAACAAAAAAGTGAATGGTCCCCCTTGACGAAGTTCTGCGGCCAATTCCAACCAAGGGGTTGAAGCGGGGGCGTGCGTGTGGCACGCGCCGTTCGTGGGCATGCCTGTGCATCTTGAGCCGAGACGAGGGCTTTCAGAGGCAAGGGTGAGACAACTAGTGAAAGTGCACACCATGAAGCGACTGGCATTCCGAGGATCGTGGGCCCTAGCCCTGGTGTTGGTGCTTGCGACGGGGGCGACCGCAGGTTGTGGACACAGCGAGGAGGAGTGGCAGGGCAAGCTCAACGAGATCAAGAACCTCGAGGGGCGCCTAAAGAAGGCCGAAGAAGAGCGAAAGAAGTGCAACGACGACCTGGCGAGCGCCAAGGATGAGTTGGCGACGTTGCGTGCAGAGAACGATGTGCTCAAGGGGCAAGCAGGAGACTTGTCGAAGCAGACAGCAGAGCAGCGAGCTCTGATCGAGCGACTCAAGCGGGAGAAGGAGCAGCTTGACGCGATCAAGCGTCGCTTCGAGGAACTTCGCAGAAAGTTGGAGGGGCTGACCAAATTGGGGTTGAACGTCACGATCCGGAACAACCGCATGGTGATCCAGCTCCCCGGGGATGTGCTCTTCGAGTCGGGGAAGGTGGACCTGAAAAAGGACGGAAAAGCCATGCTGCTGCAAGTGGCAGAGGTCATCTCCAAGGATGCAGCGCTTGCTTCGCGCAACTACCAGGTGGCTGGACACACGGACGACAAGCCTTTTTCAGGGACGTACAAGGACAACTGGGGGCTGAGCCTGATGCGAGCAAGGGAAGTGCTAACATTCCTGGTGGCACCGCGGGAAGGTAAGGATCCGGGGGGGGGATTGAACCCGAAGCTTTGGGCAGCAGCGGGCTATGCAGATACGGATCCGGTTGCACCGAACGATTCCCCGGAGAACATGCGGAAGAACCGCCGCGTTGAGCTGGTGGTGATGCCCAACGTGGAGGAGATGCTCGACTTGAACAAGCTAGCCAACTGATGCGTGTCGCTTGCATCGACATCGGAACCAACTCGGTGTTGCTGCTGGTGGCTGAGCGGGCGCCTGGAGGGGAAGTAAGGGCCGTTGTGGAGCGCACCGCTATCACTCGTCTGGGCCAAGGGGTCGATGCCACGGGGGAGCTAGCTCCTGAGGCTCGGGAGCGAACGCTTCAGTGTCTCGCACAGTACGCTGCAGAGGCACAGAATCTAGGCGCCTCACGGATTCTTGCCGTTGGTACTAGCGCCATGCGAGACGCTCGGGGGGGCACTGACTTCGCCCGGGAAGCTGCAGCCGTGCTGGGGGAGGCTCCTCGGGTGATTTCTGGTGACGAGGAAGCACGATTGACGTTCCAGGGAGCACTCTCGGGCCTTCGTTTGCCCCTTGGTCCTTCTCTCGTCTTTGATGTGGGTGGCGGGAGCACTGAGCTGATTGTGGGGCAGGTGTCCAGGGAAGGCTTGGTTCTTGAGCGTGCTATAAGCCTTGACGTGGGGAGCGTAAGGCTCACCGAACGCTACTTGCGCTCGGATCCGCCAGATCCTGGCGAGATCGCAGCGCTCCAGGCGGAGGTTGATCGCCAGCTAGCTGCTTTCCCGCCGGCTCCCGGAGCTTCCCTAGTGGGGGTAGCCGGAACCGTGACTACGCTAGCGGCTATGGCACAGGAGGTTGTTCCCTACGACGGAGCCCGGATCCATGGATTGAACCTCGCCACTGCCGAGGTGGCGCAGTTGGCTCGTCGGCTTGTCTTGCTACCTGTTGAGGCACGGCGAAGACTGCCAGGGCTGGAGCCTAAGCGGGCCGATGTCATTGCTGCTGGGGCACTGCTCGTGGAGCGGCTACTTCGCTGGGGTGGATGGCCTCGCTTGGTGGTTTCTGACCGGGGGGTTCGCTGGGGTCTAGCCCTGGAAGCCCTCTCCGGCGGGCTATGAAAAAAATGCCGAACCTCCCCGGGGACTGTGGCCGTACTGTCAGATCCCGGTTGACACACCCGTCGCAGCGCACTAGAGTCCTAGCCACTGGCGCAGCGCACAAACTGCGATCTATTCCCCAACAACTCCATTCCTCCACCAGGCTTCCAGGGGGACAGAAGGGCTGGAATAGACGAACAACCACGGTTGTTCCAGCACAACCGAGTCGAAACGTGACCCCCGACTGCACCCAAGCATACGAGGCCGCTCCGAACCCGCGGGCGGCTTTTTTCGCACGAAAGCCTGAGCCCAAGGAGACGCTATGCAGGCACGCACGGTTCCTCAATTCAAGGTCGGCGACAAGGCAGTTTACCCCGCCCAGGGCGTGGCAGAGATCATCAAGATCGAGGAGAAAGACATCGCTGGCAATCGCCAGAGCTTCTACGTGCTGCGGATCCTCGACACCGACCGGAAGATTATGGTTCCTGTATCCAACGCGAGTGCGGTGGGGTTGCGACAGGTGATCTCAGAGCAGGAGATTCGGGAGATTTTCGACATTCTCCGGGAGCGCACGATCACCTTCGACAACCAGACCTGGAACCGCCGTTATCGCGGCTTCATGGACAAGATCAAGACAGGCTCGATCTACGATGTAGCGGAGGTTCTTCGAGATCTCTACCGATTGAAGACCGACAAGCAGCTTTCCTTCGGTGAGCGCCGGATGTTGGAGACAGCTCGCACCCTCATCGTTAAAGAGATCGCCATCTCCCGGGGGCAAACCGAGGAGCAAGTTCGCAACGAGATCGAAGCGATCTTCCTCACCAACTGAGGTTAGATGTGTACCGAGGGGCAGGGTTAGCGTACCTTGTTTCTGTGCCCCCCATGTTCACACCCGGAACGCTCCTTGCTGGCAAATATGAGCTACTTGAGATCGCCGGTCAGGGGGGCATGGCCACGGTTTGGAGAGCCCGCTCCCGGGGGGTTGGCGGTTTTTCCAAAAATCTAGCTATCAAAGTCATGCTGCAGAGGCTGTGCAGCGACTGTCATTTTATCGAGTTGTTCATTGAGGAAGCTCGAGTCAGCTCCCAGCTTCAACACCCTAATATCGTTCAGATCTACGATTTTGGTGAGCACAACGGGGTCTATTTCCTCGCTATGGAGTGGGTCGACGGGCTGGATCTCCTCGACTATTATCGCTCGTTTACCAACAGAGGGTACTTTATGCCCTGGGCTGCCCTCGCCATTCTCGCGGTGGAGGTTCTCAAGGGCCTTCACGCCGCTCACACCCACCATGACGAGCAGGGGAATCCTTCGCCCATCTTTCATCGCGATGTCACCCCCCATAACATTCTTCTTGGCGTCAACGGGGTGGTGAAGCTTGCCGATTTTGGTCTAGCCAAGGCCACCGACCGGGGCACAATGACCCTGCCCCGTGTGCTCAAGGGAAAAATCTCCTACACCGCTCCGGAGATGACCCGGGGGGTTCGGGCCAATGCCCGCACGGACATCTTCAGTCTCGGCGTGACCTTGTGGGAGGCACTCGCCGGACGCAAAATGTTTGATGCTGTCTCGCCGCTGCAAGTAATCAAGCAGATCCAGGCCTGGAGCATTCCTCCTCTTCGAGAGCTACGCCCCGATCTTCCGCTGGACTTGATCCTTATTGTTGAGCGTGCTGTCGCTCGCGATCCAGAGGAGCGTTATGCCTCGGCCCAGGAGTTCGCCGTTGCACTGTCAAGATTGCTCCCTCCACTACCGGATCTGCAGCGCCTCGGTAAAAGCGTCGCCGAGGCGAGGCAACGCATGAGGCAAGGCAAGGAGGATAACCTCTCTCACCTCAAAGAGGCCCTCCGCCCTGCAGTTTCCACCCAGGCTTCTTCGTTTCGGCCTGCCCTGTCAGACGGACGAGCCGCTCGGACGACTCGTGCTGTTCCGCCGCTTCCGGGGCAGCCCGCTAGCTCTCCCCCTGTGCACCGTCCTTCGTCAACTCCGCCGCTGGCATTCCCGGAATCTACACTGCTGACCTCCGCGCCGATCCTGTCCTCCTCGCTTGCTGACGTGCGCATCTCGGAGCAACTACCTAGTCTCCCTCGTCTCAGTGTCGTTCCGGATGAGCGGTCCGTAGAGCATATCTCCTCTGCTGAGCCTAAACCGATCTCCGTATCTCAGCCTTCGCTTTCCATCAGCGTCACTTGGGAAGATAGCTCTGTTGCTTCCTCAGCTACTCCGCCTACCCAATGTTCACCCCCTGTGCATAAGCCGCCCGTGCCACATGTGCCGCCTGCCTCGTCTGGCGGGAGGTCCGCTGCGGTGAAGCCTCCTCCCACCGCGGTGGCTCTACGACCATCCCCATCTGCTGTTCCACCAGCTCCTGTTCCTCCTCATTCAGCGACCCTCGGGGCTGCAAAGCCTACCCGTGCAGCGCAGGCTGCCCCCCCTCCTAGAGCTCCCTTGATGTCTGTTCCCCGCAAGAGGCACCCTGCTCCCGGAGAGCCCTCTTGCCTCGACATCAGCATCGAACTGGAATTGAACTCGTCGACCCCAAATCCGTGTGTTCCTCCCCCTAAGAAGAAATTATCTCTCTGTCTCAAGGGACTACCCACCACCTAACGGTTACCACCATGCTTCCAAGAGATGACTACGACGGAAGGGAACCCGCTTCAGGCCCGGGTAGATGAACTGGAGGCGCAAAATGCAGAGTTGCGCCGGAAGCTTAGGCTGTATGCACCCTCCGAGGGCCTCCCGGGGAACCGCGTGATGCCGGTCTTCTTTGGATTGATCTTTTTCTCGATGGTCGTAGCGGTGGGGCTTTGGGTTCTGGGGAGAAAAACCGCCCGGGCGCGGGCTCTGCGCCCAGTTGTCGCGGCTGCCCCAGGACGAGTCGATGATGCAGGGTGGGCCCTGGTCCGTGGGCTCCACAGTTGTCTTGCGGAAGTGCAGCCGAACGAGGTGGTGGACGTGCGGCTGGAAGTACGGCTAACCCCAGCGGGGACTCTTGGTCTCACGGATGCAGCCATCAAGCCCAACCACGAGCGCTTCGTCCCTTGCGTGAGGCGCACCCCGGCAGGGGTGAAGGTAGAGGCCGCGAGAGAGGCAAGTGCAGGCCAGCAGGCACCGCTCCTAGAGCTCCGCTATCTAGTCGAGCCCACCCAAGAAGGAACCTATCAAGCGCGATGGTCGTGGAGGCAGCTACCCTGACAATCAGAGCCGTACGTCGACGTAGGTGGATCGCTTGAGCTCCTCAAGCCACTGACGACGGGCCTTCTGGAGTCGTTCGGTGTAGACTTCGGAGGCGATGCGGTCATGGGCTTGGTCCAGCGGAGGTAGGCGGCTGGCATCCCGCTCAACAACCCGAAGGATGACGTAAGCGTTGCTATGGAAGATGGGAGGAGAGATCTCGCCGACCTCAAGGTTCATGGCTGCATCCTCCAGGGGTTGAGCGAGGCGGCCTGGCTTGAGAGGGCCCAGGTCACCACCCTTGTTTCTGGTTTCGCCGTCGTCGGAGTAAGTAGCAACGAGCTGGGCAAAGTCGGCTCCAGCGCGGGCTTGATCGACGATGCGCTCAGCGAGCTGGCGGCGTTCTGCCTTGGCTTCGTCGGAGGAGCCGGGGGGGACCACCAACACCAACCACTGGAGCCGGAAGCCAAGCTGACGACGCTCTTCACGACGCAGCTTCTGGTAGCCAATCTTGACGTCTTCGCTAGAAATCCGGATCCTAGGCATAACCCGTAGCGATAGCATCTTTTGCTCAAGCACTTGGCGAGCTACCTGGGCGCGGAGTTCTGCTTCTGAGATACCAGAGTTCTTCGCGGCCTTGATCAGATCATCCTGGGAGAGGCCCTGCATGGCGGCGAGGTTGCGCATGCCGTTGTCGACCTCCTCGCTGGTGATGCGTTTCTGCGCCCGATCCGCAGCAAGCTGGATCAGCTTTTCGTCGACCATCTGCTGGAGGAGCTCCTTGTACATCTCGCTCTCGACGGCAGAGCGCTGAGGGCCCGCTGGGAACCGCTCGTAGATCTGGAGCAGGACCGGGCGAGCCCGCTTTCGGAGTTCGGAGAGCAACACTGCGTCACGTCCTACCACTGCCACGACCCGCTCGACTACACCAGCCTGCACATTGCGGGGGGCCACCGTCACAAGGAAGGGTAGGATCAGGCAACCAAGAATAAGGGAGGGAACACCAGAGCGACGCCCACGCATCGGGGATGCGATGTAGCACAGCTAGGTTAGGTTAGGTGTTTTTCGTGAATCTCAATGCCAGCAAAGATCGCTAGGGGGGCCGCTCTTGGGGTAGCCTTTGTCTGGAGCAAAGAGCCAGAGATCACTCTCTGCGGGGTTGCTCTTGTTCTGAGCGTTGGTGTCGACGCAGATGTTGTTGCTTCCGTCCTTGGTCGGTTTGGGTTGCTTGCTGGGGATAGGCTCGATGATGCAGGGGTTCTCCTCGTTGCCGGTCCAAGTGATCCGAGCGGCACTCCAGAAGTCGCCTTTGAAGGAGGTTGCGCCTTGGGCGGGGTTGAAGGCAGTGGTGAGGGTAGGGAAGAGGGTGGCTGGGGTGGTGGTCGGGTCATAGCCGAGGGCTAGTTTCCGCTCTCCATTGCAGTAGATGTTGATGTGGGGTCGGTTGACCTGGCCACCGTAGAAGTGAGCGCCTACGAGGAAGGCATCGCCCGGCTTGGGGTTGTCGAGGTTGATGTTTTCGGGACCGCAGTAGTTGAAGGATGGATTATCCAGGAAGCTAGGGGCGTTGGGGTCGGTGATGGTGACGTTGCAACCCAGGTTGTCCCGGTCGAGGCGGGGGTTATCGCAAGGTTGATTGGCCTCCCGAAGGGAACCCCACCCGTGACAAGCGGTGAAATCGCTGGGGGGATAGCCCCAGCCGGGGGGTGGAGCCGACTTGCCCAGGCAAAAGCTAGTATTGCCCGTGCGGCACCCGGAGTCGCAGGCATAGTAGCAATCATCGCTGGTGGGTGCGGTGCCGCAGCTATTGAACCAACCGTGGGCGCCTTCGGCAGCGTTGGGGGGCTTGCCGCAGCTCTGGACCCCCTGAAGCCTTGCAAGGTGCAGATCCACGTCGCTGGACGAAAGGCCCAAGCCGAATCCTGTGTCATCCTTCATGTCCCAGCACATCTCTGCCCGGAGCCCTGGCGCTCGAACCTTAACTTTGATCGTGCAGAAATACTCCTTGCCGTTGGCCTTGAAAGCGCCAGAAACCACATAGTCGCCGGAAAGCGCAAAGGCTGGCCAGATGATGTGGTGGTTCTGCGCCGGGTCGGTGAGGATGCCTTTCTGTTTTTTGTTGGTGCCGAGATCCTTGAACTCGGTGCCGATACGCTGATTCTGCTGGGTGTTAGGGCCGTTGTAGAGTGCGAAAGTGACGTGAGGAAGGATGTTGTCACAGTCGCCACCGGTGACTGCCCACCACCAGTCGCTGGTAGCTTTGGCCGGGTCGCCCTTGGTGATCCATTGGTAGCCATCGATCACGAAGGGCTCATTGGGTTTAGGGTCATAAGGATTCGGTTTCTTTTTCTCCAGGTTGGTCGGGTCCGGGAAGGGAGAGGTAACGATGGCTTCCGTAGGGCAGGTCACTTCAATGTCCTGGCAACCGCATTCTTCGCTTTTGCTGTTCGAGTCCTTGCCGTCACAGTCGAAGTCACCAGGGGCGCAAATGTCGTCCGCAAAGGCGAATTGGGCTCCCTTGCAGAAGCCATCCCAGGTACGCTCGGCAAACTCACCACCACCTTTTTTCACGCAGGCGGTTGTCCCCTTGGCGTTCTCCTTGCACCAACCGACCGGCTTGCCGCTGGCATCTGCCTGGCTTGAGGGCACAAGGTAGCAGGGGCGGGTGGTTCCCACAGCAAACTCCGGCCCGCAGGAGCATCCTTCATCCACGATCCCATCGCAGTCATCGTCGTACCCGTTCCCGTGAGCTCCGTTGGGGAGTGCTGGGTTCAGATCGCTCTTTCCGTCACACTCGTTGGCCGTTGTAGAGGCGCAGACCCGAGGTAGGGGGCCAGGCCCTTTGGGGGCTTCCGGAAGGCAGCCACCATCGGTTTCTACATCCGGTTTCGCGTCTTGGAGCGTGCCTCCATCCGGCTCGGCTCCTGCGGCTCCTGCAGAGCCTCCTACCGACGTAACAACGGCTCCTCCATGGCCGCTCTGCCCTCCCGCATCGTTCCCTCCCTCAGAACCCCCACTCCCCGGATCCGAGCCACCACCCCCACCCACGTTGTTGGAGCCCCCTCCTCCACCGGTGGAGGCGGAAGAACCCCCTGGATCGACACCGCCTGCAGAGGAGCAGGCCGCAGCAAGAGCCAGGGCAGAAAGGGTTGCGAGGATAGCTAGGGCAAGGCGCTGTGGGGAGGCTGAACGCATAATTTTATCCTATCATTGGCCCCCGCTGTTAGGAGTCCCAATCAAGAGCGTCCCCACGCAAGAGAACACCGTTCCGCAGGAAACTTCCCCATCCTGCATGCAACTGGTGAAAGTTTCCCGTGCCTCGTCCTCCACTGTAGAGGCTACGGATTCACAGGCAATCTTACAGGCTCGGAGCGGATCAAGGCCGCAGCCCTTGGCGCTCTTGGTCTTTCCATAGCGGGTCTTCGTCTTGCGACAGCGACCTGTCCCATCGCAATCCGCATCCTTCTTACAGGCCTTGACGCAGACGGTGGCTGCACAAACCTCCCCGGGCCCACAGTCCTCGTCCCGGTCGAGGCAACGATGTGCCGTGGGGCAGCCCTCCAACTCCTCTTCCCGCTCTCCGTTGCAGTTGTCATCGCTTGCATTGCAGGACTCCTGGGCCTGGCAGGTTCCGCAGAAGACGCGATTCGGGATGCAATAGTTCCCCCGCTTCGTCGTGTTGGTAGGGCAGCCTTCTGGAGGGGCCTTCGCCACGCATACCTGAGCCGCGAGTCCTGGCGCTGCCTGGCATACCAGGCCCTCTTTGCAATCAGCATCGGTACGACAGATTCCGCATATGTTCCGGTCACAGTTTCCCTGGCAGACATCTGAAGGAGCGACGCAGTCGGGGCCCATGCATAGGCCCTTGGCCATGCGTACTGCAGCCGCTGCGTTTACCAGTCCTGCTCCGTAGAACGGGGATTCCCCCTCCTCGTTGTACTCGCCCCCGGCCTGATCAATCTTTCGTGCTGTCTTCTTGAGGATAGCGCGCACTTCCGCAGCCGTTAGCTCAGGGTTGGCGGACAGCACCAAGCCTGCTACCCCTGCGACAAATGGGCAGGCCGATGATGTTCCGCCGAAGGAGTCGGTCACTCCATCGCCGTTGACTGAGGGGGAGGTGGTGGTGATCCCCTGGAGGCCGCCGTTGGACGGGGCTGCGATATCCATGCCGGGACCGAAGCTGCTGTAATATGCCTTGAGGCCCGTGTCGTCGACGGCGCCTACCGCCAAGTTGGTTTCGTAGGCGGAGTAATTTAGGAGTTACGCACCCAGGGCCAAGTGCCGAGGAACACTGGGGTTTGCAAGAAAGGTCCGAACCGCCTCGCGCACA